>CABSMZ010000104.1 GCA_902478875.1 uncultured Collinsella sp. | reverse complement strand
TCCTCGATCGACACACGCTGCAGAATGCGGGTCTTGGGGTCCATCGTCGTCGAGGCAAGCTGCTTGGGGTCCATCTCGCCCAGGCCCTTGTAGCGCTGGACGGTATAGCCCTTGCGCTTTTTGGTGATCTTGCCGTCCTTGGCCTTGCCGTCCTTGTCGTTGTCGTCGGGGTTTAGGCCCAGACTCTGGATGGTGTCGCGCAGGATCTCGTCTTCGGGCTGGCGGCCGTTGGGATACACGTAGTGGATCTTGTTGCGCACCTTGATGCCAAAGATGGGCGGACAGGCAACATAGACGTAGCCGGCATCGATCAGCGGACGCATGTACTTGTAGAAGAACGTCAGCAGCAGGATGCGGATATGCGCACCGTCGACGTCTGCATCGGTCATGATGATGATCTTGTGGTAGCGCGCCTTGGTGATATCGAAGTCGCCGCCGTCGCCGGCACTCGTCGTGACACCGCAGCCGATCGCGGTAATCAGCGACTGGATGGTGTCGCTCGAGAACGCGCGATGGTCACCAACGCGTTCGACGTTCAGAATCTTGCCGCGCAGGGGCAGAATCGCCTGGATGTCTCGGCGACGGCCGTCCTTGGCCGAACCGCCTGCCGAGTCGCCCTCTACGATGAAGAGCTCGGTCAGCTCGGCGTCGCGCACCGAGCAGTCAGCGAGCTTACCGGGCAGGGACGCCGTCTCGAGCAGGCTCTTGCGACGGGTCGCCTCGCGCGCCTTGCGGGCGGCGTTGCGCGCCTTGCAGGCCTGTTGCGCCTTCTTGACGATCTCGCGAGCGGGCTTGGGATGCTCCTCGAGGTAATCGGCGAGTCCGTCGGTCACGATCTTGAGCGTGAGCGCGCGCATATAGGAGCTACCGAGCTTGGCCTTGGTCTGGCCCTCAAACTGCGGATCGGGCAGCTTGACCGAGATAACGGCCGAAAGGCCCTCGCGCACATCGTCGCCGGTCAGGTTGGCGTCTTTTTCCTTGAGCAGGTTCTGTTTGCGCGCGTAGTCGTTGATCACGCGGGTGAGCGCGGTGCGGAAGCCCTCAAGGTGCATGCCGCCCTCGGGAGTGTAGATGTCGTTGGCAAACGACATGACGTTCTCGCCGTAGCCGCTATTCCACTGCAGGGAAACCTCGACCTCGCCCATCTTGGCCACGGGAGCGTCCGGGTCCGATCTGCCCTCGATGTAGATGGGCTCCTTAAAGGCCTCGGGGACGTCCTTGCCCTCGTTGAGGAACTTGACGAAGTCGATGATGCCGCCCTCGTAGCAAAACTCCTCCACGTGGGGAGTCGCCTCGCGCTCGTCGGTCAGCACGATCTTGAGGTTCTTATTGAGGAACGCTGTCTCCTGCAGACGGTTGTGCAGCGTATCGAAATCGTAGATGCAGGTCTCGAAGATCTCGTCGTCGGGCCAGAAGGTGACGGTGGTGCCCGTCGAATCCGAGGTGCCCACGACCTCCATCTTCTTGACGGTCTTGCCGCGCGAGAACTCCATCTCGTAGGTGTTGCCATCGCGACGAACCTGAACGACCACGCGCTTGGACAGTGCGTTGACGACGGAGATGCCTACGCCGTGCAGGCCGCCCGAGACCTTATAGGCCGAGTTATCGAACTTACCGCCGGCGTGCAAGATCGTCATAACGACCTCGAGCGTCGGGATCTTTTTAACAGGGTGCTCGTCGACGGGGATGCCGCGCCCGTTGTCGACGACCGTGATGGAGTTGTCGGCGTGGACCGTCACCTGGATCTCGGTGCAGAAACCGGCCATGGCCTCGTCGACGGAGTTGTCAACGATCTCCCACACCAGGTGATGCAGACCGCTGGCGCTCGTCGAGCCGATATACATGCCCGGGCGCTTACGAACGGCCTCGAGACCTTCGAGAATCTTAATCTCGCCGCCATCGTAATCGTTTTCGTTTGCCACACGTCCTCCTTCAGTCAAGAAAATGTGTACAGCCTTACTAGTTTATCGTAAAAAAATACCCTCGGGAACGAGGGTATTTGGCTCTACAAGGCCACCAGATGCGATTTAAGGCTCTTTTTTGCTTTGCACGCCCTTGGCCCACTCGGCACTGGCTCTCATGGCATTCTCGAGGGCCTCGCGCAGTTTTTGGTCTTCGATGGGCGCCACTTGGCGCTCGATCTCGGTACGCTCGGCCTCACTTAGGT
This sequence comes from uncultured Collinsella sp., assembly GCA_902478875.1. Lineage (GTDB taxonomy): Bacteria > Actinomycetota > Coriobacteriia > Coriobacteriales > Coriobacteriaceae > Collinsella. Next base: position 4,662 of record CABSMZ010000104.1, on the reverse strand, counting down.
CGGCGTGCGGGGCCGGCGATCGCTCGGTCGTCGCCGGGCGCAGGCGCTCCTTGGCGGCGGGCGGTGTGTGACCGGGCGCGGTGGTTTTGAACACCAGGCCGTCCACATGCGCACCGGCGCGCTCCATGCGTGCGCGGATGATCTCGCGCAACAGCGTCATTTCCTGCGTCCACGAGGGCGAGTCGAGATATACCAGCAGCTCATTGGACTCGGGCAGGTAGCGCAGTCCCGTCACATGCCGTCCCTCGCGCGTGCCCGAGCACACCGCGTTCCATGCGCGATAGACCGTGCGCGACTCCTCGGCAGCCTCCATCTGCGCACGGCGCTTAGGCGTTGCAGCCGCCAGGATGCGCTGGCGCTCTGCGTTCAAAAACCCGCTGAAGGCGACTGTCTCGCTCTCGCGCTCGTAATTAGCACGTCTCACCCATGCTCACCACCTTGGCTCGATCAAGCAGGTCATCGGTAAAGTACCCCAAGTTGGTCGTGGTTATGACCGTCTGGATATCATCGCCGATCAGCCGCAGGAAAGCACCGCGACGCCCGCCGTCGAGCTCGCTCATCACGTCGTCCAGAAGCAGCAGTGGGGCGGTGCCCAGGACATCGCGAGCCACGGCAACCTCGGCCACCTTCCAGGACAGCACCAGTGTACGCTGCTGTCCTTGGCTGGCAAATGAACGGGCGGAGCGACCCGCCACGGTAAACTCAATCTCGTCGCGATGCGGTCCCACCAACGTCACGCCGCGGCGGATTTCCTCGTCGGCGTGCTCATCAAGGGCAGCCAGCATGCGCTCGTACGCCCAGCCCTTCAGCTCTTCGCGATCCTCGACCTGGGGCAAATCCCCCAGCGTGGACGCATAGGTCACGTTGGCGGTCTCACCTGACGCCACTTGCCCGTAGGCAGTGTGCACATGGCCCGCCAGCCGGTCGAGCAGGGCCAACCGGTGCACGAGCAGGGCCGAGCCCGCACGGGCAATCGAATCGTTCCACGCGCCGAGCATCTCGCGGCAGCACCAGGTCTCCTTGAGCAAGGCGTTACGCTGGGTCACGCAGCGCCCATAGGTGCTCGCAAGATCGGCATAGCGTGCGCTCAGTTGCATGCCAAAGTCATCGAGGGCGGCGCGGCGCACACTGGCGCCTCGCTTAACCATGTCCAGATGGTCGGGGCAAAACAGCACGCTCGGCAGAACCCCGCGCACACCGGCGGCAGAGCATCTCTTGCCGTTGCGGCTAAACGAGCGCTTACCGTCCTCCGCGCTCAATCCCATATCAAGCACGCGGCCGTCGCCCTCGAGCCTCAGCTCTACCTTGCACGAGCCCACGCCGTCATGGACGAGCTCGGCTGCGGTCGGATGCCTAAACGAGGCGCCGCTCGTCAGCAGCTGCAGCGCCTCTATGAGATTGGTCTTTCCCGCCGCGTTGGGTCCCGCAAGTATCGTCACGCCCTCGTCCAGGGCAAGGCGATAGCTATCGAAGCTGCGGTAGTGCGCGACGGAAAGATCGCGGGCGAACATGGTCATGGCGCAGCGCTAGATGCGGACCGGCATGACCAGGTACAGGTAGTTAATCTTGTCGTAGGACTTAAAGATGCCCGCCTGCGAGTAACTCTTGAGCTCCAGCGTGATCTCCTTCTCCTTGGACAGGGCATTGAGGCAGCCGAAGATGTAGTGGTAGTTGAAGGCGATGGTGCCCGACTCGCCCTCGGCCTCGACATCGATCGTCTCCTGCGCAAGGTCCTGGTCATTGGAAATGGAGGACAGGCCCATCTGCCCGTTCTCGACATCGATCTCGAACTTGACGGCGGGGTTGGCGCTCGCGATAACGGCCACGCGCTTGAGGGCGGCGTTAAAGGCGGCGACATCGATCTTGACGCTCGTCACGCACGAATCGGGGATGAGCTGCTTGTAGTTGGGGTACACGCCCTCGATGCGACGCGACACGTAGGTGGTGTTGCCGGCCTCGAAGACGACCTGGGTGTCGGTAGCCCCGATCATGATGGTCGCCTGGCTGGCCATGATGTTCAGCGCGTCGTTAAAGGCGTCAGCCGGAACGTTGAGCTCAAAGGAGCCCTCGAGGGTCGAGGTCTCGACCTGCGTATCGCACACGGCCAAGCGGAAGGAATCGGTCGCCACCAGGCGTACGGTGTTGTTCTCGACCTTCATGTGCACGCCGCCCAGGATGGGGCGAGCCTTGTCGGTCGAGGTGACGCGCCACACGCGGCCGACCATTTCGGACAAGACATCGGTCGGCAGCTCCACGGCACTCTCGATGGCATAGGCCGGAAACTCGGGGAAGTCATTGGCATCGAGCGTGTTCAGCCTAAAAGAGCTCTTCTCGCAACCAATCAGCACCTGGCGCTCGGACAACTCAAAGGTGACCGGGGCATCGGGGAGGGTCTTGGTGATATTGGAGAGCATCTTACAGGGGATAACCATCTCGCCCTCTTCTTCGACATGCGCCGCGATGCGATGACGGATCGAGATGGTGTAGTTAGAGGTCTGGAATTCCAAGATGCCGTCTTGGGCCTTAACGAGCACGCCCGACAGGATGGGGAGGGTGGATGCCGAAGCGACACCCTTCATAACGACGCCGATGGCTTGTGTAAGCGAGCTCTGGCTGACGGTGAACTTCATCTTTTAATACCTTTCTATAGATATAAATATCTTAATAATAGTAATAGCACTGACGAAACTGTTGATTACTCCCAAAGACGCAGGTCAGACCCAGAAAGAGAATCGACAGCAACCTGTGTGCAACAGGGGTGGTTTTCCACGTTCAAAACCTGCGCAAAACTTTTCATCACCGCGGGTTGGGTTTTAGACACCTTATGCCCGTGGTTTCGACAAGTTTTCAACAGGTGTCTCTATTTCCCTACGAGCGCAGTGTAATTTTATCGCGCAGCGACTTGAGGTCTTCGGTGACGGTGCGGTCTTCCTGGATCATCTTCTGGACCTTTTTGTAACTCGTGCTGACGGTTGAGTGGTTGCGGTTGCCAAATTCGGCGCCCACCGCCGTGGTCGTCATCTCGCACATCTCGATGGCCAGGTAGATAGCGATATGGCGTGCTTTGGCGATATTGGCGTTGCGACGCGGGCCGATGAGCTCCTCGTGCGTCACGCCGTACTGCTCTTCGATGACAGACTGAACCGTCTGGACGTTGATCTTTTTGGCCGATGTGTCAAAGTACTGGCTGGCGATGGCGTCGATATCGTCAAAGGTGAGCTCCCCGCCCTCGCGCTCGCGGTCGCCCGCCTCGCCGGCGCAGCGCTCGCAAAAGCTCTCGAGTTCGCGGATGTTGGTGCCCGAGACCTCGGCCATGTGTTTAAAGTGCTCGTCGGTTAGGTGCCCGCCGTCGCCCCCGTAGGCCGCCAGCAGCGAGTCGTCGCCTGCCTCGGGAGCGGCGACGATGGTGTTCTCGTAATAGCGCTGCAAGATCTTGTATTTCATCTCGTAGCTGGGCTCTGCGACCAGGCAGAGCATGCCGGCGTTGAAGCGGCTGGTCAGACGCTCGTCCATGCTCAGGTCCTTGGGGGCGCGGTCTGCCGCGATGACGACCTTCTTGTTGTTGCGGATGAACTCGTCCATGAGCTGGAAAAAGTAGTCCACGCTCGCGCGCTTGCCGATGATGTTTTGGATGTCGTCGATGATGAGCACGTCCACGCCGTGGTATGCCTGCATGATGGGGGCGTTGCTCTTCTTTTGGCGGTCGAACTCGGTCATCAGGTCGTCCAGATATGCCTGGGAGTTGGCATACTTGACCTTGATCTCGGGCGACTTCTCGGCGAGTTCGTTTTTGATGGCAAGCAGCAGGTGCGTCTTGCCCAGGCCCGATTTGCCGTAGATGAACAGTGATGTACACGCGCCGCGCTCGTCCGCGAGGGCGGCAAACTTGAGTGCCGAGCGATAGGCGTGGCTGTTCTCGGGGCCGTAGACAAAGTTCTCAAAGGTAAATTTTGAGTTCGCGGCGAGCGGGGCTCCATCCGTATTCTGTTCGGCCGGTACGGTCGGTGCCGGCATGGGTGAAGCGGGGGTCGCAGCTTGCGTGGACTTAGTCGGCGCTCCGCCCTTCATCTGGTTCATCATGCGACGAAAATCATCGGCCGAGAGCGTGTTCTTGATTGCAATGCCCGAATCCGCGCCCGTCGTTGCGTCGTGAGCGATGGGCATGTGCGTGACGGGTGCGTTCGTTGACGTCGCCGCCGCGGTCGGCAACGGTGCCATGGTTTCACGGGAAACATCGCTGTGCTGGTGCTCGATTGTCGGCACGTCGCCTGCGGAGGCCGGCGCCGCCGGGGAAGCAGCGGGAGCCGTGGCGGGCGCCGTCGCGGCAGCGGATTCCGTCGCGGCGCCTTGCGGTGCCACGATGTCGAGCGCGATCGGTGCAAAGGCGATTTCTTCCAGATAGGCCTCAATGGTCGGCTGATGCTTTTTGAGCTGCGCGATGGCAAAGCGCGAGGGGGCCTCGATCGTGAGCGTATCTTCGGTTAGGCTTATGGCGCGCGATTGCCCCAGCATGTTGATGAGGCGTGCATCTTGGCCGTCGCGCTGGCAAAAGGCGATGGCATCCCCCAGGATGATGCTTGCTTCCTCGTCCACTATCTCTCCCGTTCTTTAGCTCTGAGCTCGCACGCGAGCGGCGCCGAGTTCGGTCAGATGGTATTTCTG
>CABSMZ010000103.1 GCA_902478875.1 uncultured Collinsella sp. | reverse complement strand
CGTCAGATGTGTATAAGAGACAGCAGTATATATGTAGTGCTCGAAGGCCACGCTAGCTGCTCGCCTTCCGATAACCCGTGGAAAACGAAGGGTCGTAAAGCTTGCTGCGCTCGTACGACTCCGCTTGCGCGCCGTTGTGTGCAAGCCTGCCGCGAGCTCCGAGCACGCGGCCCACCACCACGAGCGCCGTGCGGTCGATGCCCTCTCGCGCGCCCGCATCGGCGAGCGTGCCCACTGTGCATCGCACCACGCGCTCCTCAGGCCAGGTCGCCTTGTACACGAGCGCCGCCGGCTCGTCGGAGCTGCGGCCCGCAGCCAAAAGCTCGGCGGAAAGCTCGGCGAGCATACCCGAGCTCAGGAAGATGACCATAGTCGAGCCGCTTTCCGCCATGGTGCGCATGCCCTCGCCCGCGGGCATGGGGGTGCGCCCGGAAAGCCGCGTGATCACGACCGACTGGCTGATTCCCGGCAGCGTGTATTCCTGGCGAAGCACCGCCGCGGCACCGCAAAAGCTCGACACGCCGGGCACCACCTCGTAGTCCACGCCGCGCGCGTCGAGTGCGTCCATCTGCTCCTGGATGGCGCCGTACAGGCACGGGTCGCCCGTGTGCAGGCGCACCACTTCCTCGCCCCGCGCATCCGCCGCGCACATCACGTCGAGCACTTCCTCCAAGGTCATGTGCGCGCTGTCGTAGACGACGCAGGATTCCTTGCACTCGGCGAGCAGCTCGGGGTTCACAAGGCTCCCCGCCCAAACGACCACGTCGGCCGCGCGCAGAAGACGCGCCCCGCGAAGCGTGATAAGGTCGGCGGCGCCCGAACCTGCGCCAACGATATGAATCATCCGAGCCTTCCCTTCCCGTTTCTCATCGCAACCGTTTACGCCGCCATTCGCGCAGCAGGCAAAACACGGCGCCTGCGGCGACAATCGGCGCAAATACGCAGGCAGAAGGCGCAATGCCGCCCGCCCTGGCTTTGACACGTTCACAAGTGCCCACTATCATAGTAAAAGATTCGGCAACGAGCATATGACAATCGGATAAAAGGAAATGACCGGCGCGGCGCCCGCACAGCCCGCGCTGGCTTGCGGAGGGAACCAGGTGGGAATCCTGGGCAAGGGACATTACTGTATAGGACGCGCGGGCGAACCGCCTCACGCCCCAAGCCAGACTGCTTCGCCTTTTCCTCACGGCATCGCCGTGGCGTTAGCTCCTTGTGAACCCCGAGGGGTGCGCTTTTCTTTCGCTTGTGCCGACAAGCAACTGTCGCCGGGGGACCGGCAAACCGAGGAAAGGAAAAACCATGTCCGAACAGATGTCACGCCGCGGCTTCATGAGCGCCGCGGCAACCGGAGCCGTCGCGCTCGCCGGAGTCGCGCTCGCGGGCTGCTCCAACACCTCCGCGAGTTCCGAGAAATCGAGCGAAAAGGAGAAGGCCGTGAAGCCGGTCATCCTCGTCACGAGCTTCGGCACGAGCTACAACGACTCGCGCCACATCACCATCGGCGCCATCGAAGACGCTATCCGTGAGAAGTACTGGCAGGACTACGACATCCGCCGCGCCTTCACCGCGCAGATCATCATCGACAAGCTGAAGAAGCGCGACGGCATCACGATCGACAACATGACCGAGGCGCTCGACCGCTGCGTGGAAGACGGCGTGAAGGAAATCGTCGTGCAGCCGACGCATCTCATGGCTGGCCTGGAATACGCCGACGTGAAAGACGAGCTCGACAAGTACGCTGACAAGTTCGACAAGATCTCGCTCGGCGACCCGCTGCTCACCTCCGACGACGACTACAAGAAGGTGGCCGCAGCCATTAAGGAGAACATGGCGTCCTTCGACGACGGCAAGACGGCGCTGTGCCTCATGGGCCACGGCACCGAAGCCGATTCCAACGCCGACTATGCCAAGATGCAGGAAGTGTTCAAGAACGAGGGCTTGACGCAGTTCTTCGTCGGCACCGTCGAGGCTGAACCGACCTGCGAGGATGTTATCGCCGCCGCGAGCGCCGCAGGCTACAAGAAGGCCGTGCTCGCGCCGTTCATGGTGGTCGCGGGCGACCACGCGAACAACGACATGGCAGACGAGACCGACCCCGACAGCTGGGCTGCGAAGTTCGTGGCCGCCGGCTTCGAAGTGACGTGCCTGCTTCAGGGTCTGGGACAGAACGTCGCGGTCGACGACATCTACGTCGCGCACGTGGACGACGCCATCGCCAAGCTGTAAACTCGCCGCGCACGGGGGCGCCGGTCGCGTCCCCGTGCAACGGGCATGCGCCTTCCCCGACTGACGGCGCATGCCCGTTGCATTCGCATCCCGCCCGCCCACCGCACGGCGCGGGCGGTCGAAGCGATTGAAAGGAACCCCCTCCATGTTGAAGAAAACCCTCGCCTTCGCCCTGTCAGCGGCGCTTTTCGCGTTCTCGCTCGCCGGCTGCGGCGGAAATTCAATCGACAGCGCAAAGGCAAGCGATGCCGATTCCCAGGAAAAGACCGAACAGGCGGCCGATGCGCCCGAGGGCGCAAGCGCTGCCCCCATCACCGCCGACAAGGTGGCCGACGGCACCTATCCGATCACCGTAGATTCCAGCTCGAACATGTTCAGGATTGTGGACGCCCAGCTCATCGTGGAAAACGGCTCCATGCACTGCGTGATGACGCTTTCCGGCACGGGCTACGGCAAGCTCTTCATGGGCACGGGCGACGAGGCTGCCGCCGCGAGCGAGGCCGACTTCATCCCCTATGTGGAAAACGCGGAAGGCAAGTACACCTACGACGTGCCCGTTGAAGCGCTCGACGAGGACACCGCCTGCGCCGCGTGGAGTATTAGAAAAGAGCAGTGGTACGACCGCACGCTCGTGTTCGAATCCGCCGGCGTCGATCTGCGCGCCGACGCACTGAAGTAACGCCATGCGGTCGATTCTTCCCAAGGGGGAAAGCAGGAAGCGTCGCAGCATCGCGGTGCGCGCGATCGCCTGCGTTCTCGTCGCCCTGTTCGCGCTTCCCTTCGCGGGGTGCAGTGCGAGCCCGAACGCGACCGGTGGCACGGCAGGCTCTCAGGAATACACTGTGAGCGTCTCGCTCTCCGGCGGGTCAGGGCGCGCAAGCATCGCCTCACCCACCACAATTGTGAAGGATGGCGACACCTACACCGCGACCATCACCTGGTCGAGTTCGAACTACGACAAAATGACCGTCAACGGCGTGGACTACGCGCCCGTAAACGACGGCGGCAACTCCACGTTCGAGATACCCGTCACGCTCGACGAGGACATCGCCGTGTCGGCCGAGACCGTCGCCATGTCGACGCCGCACACCATCGACTACACGCTCCACTTCGACTCATCCACCATGAAGGAGAAATCGGGCGACGATGCAAGCGGCGGCTCCCCTGCGGGAACGGCTTCAAGCGCCGCGGCCGACTTCCACAACGCCGATTTGGGCTGCGGCTGGGAGCCGACGGGGGCGCTTCAGCTTGAATACGCCGAGCACTTCACTGTCGACGAGTACGAAGGCGGCCTGCGGCTTATCTGCATTTCGAACGGGGAGCGCTTCCTCGTGGTACCGCAAGATGCGAAGGTACCTGATGGGTTGAGCTCCGACATCGCGGTCATAAGGCGTCCCGCCAACAAGGTGTACCTCGTGTCGTCGGCGACGATGTGCCTGGTCGACGCGCTCGATGCGAACGACAACATCCTCATGTCGGGCACGAAGGCCGACGATTGCTCGGTCGCGGGCTTCAAAAGCGCACTCGAAAGTGGGGCGATCGCCTACGGCGGCAAGTACAGCGCGCCCGACTACGAGCGAATATCGGCCTCGGGCTGCACGCTCGCCATCGAGAACACCATGATCAACCACACGCCCGATGTGAAGGAAAAGCTGCAGAAGCTCGGGCTCGTCGTGCTCACCGAACAGTCGTCGAGCGAGCCCGAAGCACTCGGGCGCGTCGAGTGGATTAAGCTTTTCGGCGTCCTGTTCGACAAGGAAGACGAGGCCGCGCACCTGTTCAACGAGCAGAAGGCCCGCGTCGAGCAAACGTCGAGGCTCGCGTCGTCAGGTAAAACCGTGGCGTATTTCTACATTAACTCGAACGGGGCCGCCGTCACGCGGCGGGCGGGCGACTACGTGGCGCAGATGATCGAGCTTGCAGGCGGCAACTACGCGCTCGATGACGCGCAGACGGCGTCGACGTCAGGTTCGTCAGTAACGCTCGAAATGGAGCGCTTCTACGCGACGGCGAAGGATGCCGACATCATCGTCTACAACGGCACCATCGACGAATCGGTTGCCACCTTGAAAGACTTCGTAGGCAAAAACGCGCTATTGTCGCAGTTCAAAGCTGTAAAGAACGGCAACGTCTGGGTCACAAGCGCCGACATGTACCAGCAGATGACTTCTACCGCCGACATTATCGACGAGCTGCACGGGGCGTTCACCGGCGATGACGCGAGCGACTTCCATTATCTGAGGAAGCTTGGCTAGCGTCATGAGAAGCCGGCTTTCCATGACATACGACGAATCACGACGCGCCGCGCGGTGTCGCGTCGTGACGGCGCTGCTCGCTGTTGTCCTCATCGTGCTCGTCGGGGCCAACCTGTGCATCGGGAGCGTGCTCGTGCCCGCAGACCACATCCCCGGCATCCTTTCGGGCGGCGCGGCCAATTCCATGGAAAGCCAAGTCATCTGGGAGATTCGCCTGCCGCGCGTGCTTTCAGCCGTGCTTCTCGGCGGGGCACTTTCGCTCTCCGGGTTCCTGCTGCAGACGTTTTTCAACAACCCCATCGCCGACCCGTTCATCTTGGGCGTCTCCTCGGGCGCAAAGTTCGTCGTCGCGCTTACGATGATCGTGCTTCTGGGCGCGAACCAGGCCATGTCCTCGCCGGCCATGGTGGCCGCAGCGTTTCTGGGATCGCTTATCACCATCGGCTTCGTGCTCCTCATCGCACGGCGCATAAGTTCCATGGCCATGCTCATCGTGGCGGGCGTCATGGTGGGATACATCTGCTCGGCGGCGACGAACTTTCTCATCGCCTTCGCCGACGACCAGTCCATCGTGAACCTGCACAACTGGTCTTTGGGTAGCTTCTCGGGTTCGAGCTGGGACGACATCGCGGTCATCGTGGTCGTGGTGATCACCGTGAGCGCATGCGTATTCGCGATATCGAAGCCCCTTTCCGCCTTCCAGCTGGGAGAAGCCTACGCGAAAAGCGTCGGCGTGAACGTCGCACGCTTCCGCGTGGTGCTTGTCCTTCTAGCGAGCATGCTCTCCGCCTGCGTGACCGCGTTCGCTGGTCCGGTGTCGTTCGTAGGCATCGCGGTTCCGCATCTCGTGAAGTCGGCGCTGAAGTCGTCGAAGCCCATCCGCGTGATTCCTGCGTGCTTCTTGGGAGGCGCCATCTTCTGCGCGGGTTGCGATTTGATCGCGCGCACGCTGTTCTCTCCCGTCGAACTTTCCATCAGCGCCGTCACTGCCATCTTCGGCGCGCCGGTGGTTATCGCGCTCATGCTGAAGAAGCGGGTGAGGTAGATGGGGGAATTCGTGCCGCGGCCCAAAACGCTCGGAGGGGACATTCCATGCTTAGACAGTCCTGAGCTCGCACGAAAGCGCCAGAAGACACTTTCGGCTCGTGCGGAACTGCGTGCGGAACGCCTCCTTCGAGCGGAGTCGAACCTCGAAACCCCGGTCGAAACGCAGGCTGACGGAGCGCCGCTTTTCCGCATAAGCGACCTGTCGGCGGGCTACGACAAGAAGGTCGTAGTCGAAGGCGTCGATCTGGAGGTTCGCGCGGGCGACGTCGTGGCGCTCATCGGGCCGAACGGCTCGGGCAAGTCGACCATCTTGAAAACCATCACACGCCATCTGGCACCGCTTGCCGGCGCGGTCGAGCTCGACGGGCGGGAGATTTCCCGATGGAAGACGGCGGAGTTCGCAAGGAACCTTGCCGTTATGCTGACAGATCGCCCCCGGACCGAGCTCCTCACCTGCCGCGATATCGTAGAGGCGGGAAGGCATCCCTACACCGGGCGAATGGGCACACTCTCGCCCGACGACCATAGTCGGGTCGACGAGGCCATGAAAACCGCACATGTGGAAGAGCTCGCCGAGCGCGACTTCATGCAGATAAGCGACGGGCAACGCCAGCGCGTCATGCTCGCACGCGCCATCGCGCAGGATCCGCGCGTGCTCGTGCTCGACGAGCCCACGTCGTATCTCGATATCCGCTACCAGATCGACCTGCTGCGAATACTTCGCCACCTTGCGAAATCGCAGAATGTGGCTATCATCATGTCCATCCACGAACTCGAGCTCGCGCAGAAAAGCGCCGACAAGGTGATTTGCGTGAAGGACGGCCGGGTCTTCCGCGCCGGCGCACCCGAGGACATATTCACGCGCGAGACGATTGGCGAGCTCTACGGCCTTAAACATGGCACCTTCAACGAGTGCTTCGGCAGCGTGGAAATTGGGCGCCCACACGGCGATGCGCACACGTTCGTCATCGCTGGCGCAGGTACGGGGTCGGCTGTGTTTCGCCAGCTCATCCGACAGGGCAAGGCGTTCTACGCGGGCGTTCTGCACGAAGGGGACATCGACTGCGAGCTCGCGCGCGACCTGGCGACGGAATGCGTGGCCGAGCGCGCCTTCGAGCCGATCGGGGATAAAACCATAGCCCGCGCCAAAGAGCTCCTCGTCCACTGCGCGCGCCTTATCGTGTGCCCCTCCGCCTTCGGCACCATAAACGCCCGCAACGCAGAGCTCGTCGAGTTCGCACGCTCGCATGGTATCGAGGTCATGCGAGTATGCGAAGGCGCATCGGAGGATTCCCATTTGGAGTG
>CABSMZ010000102.1 GCA_902478875.1 uncultured Collinsella sp. | reverse complement strand
AGATGTGTATAAGAGACAGCTGCAGCACGTAGGGGGAGACCTCGTCCTTGGTGATGGACTTGCGGTTTTGCGTGTAGAAGCTCGCGATCTTGTTGCCGTTGCAGTCGACGATCTCGGTGGGCTCGCTCACCAGATACGCGTTGGCGTCGGTGTAGTCGGGCAGATCGGACAGCCAGCGGTTGACGTTGCCGACCATGCCGATGCCAAACGCCACGCCCGCAATCAGCAGAAAGCCCAAAAACGAGAGCAGGATTATGGGCAGGGCGTGCGTCTTTGAACGGCTGTGTCCCTGTCGTTGGCGAGGACCCATATATTGACCTCCAGGTATGTCGTGCCGGACGGCGGATGTGCCGTCGGGGCAGGATGGACATAAGTTATTACACGATAAACCAAACGGGGCGCTCGAGGCCTCGTGTATGCTGGAAGACGGCATTTTTCAGAGTGAATGCATACCTTGGTAAGGAGTTTGCCGATGTCGATTCGGACGATGGGGCCGAGCGGACAATACGAGACTGGATTGGATGCTGCCGGTGCGGCGCTGCCCGAGCTGCTGGCGCCGGCGGGCGGACTCGACCAGATGCTTGCGGCCATCGCCGCGGGCGCCGATGCCATCTATGCGGGGTTGGGAGGCTTTAACGCCCGTGTGAGTGCCCATGGCTTTACGGATGACGAGTTTGCGCGCGGTTGTGCCGTGGCGCATGCCCATGGCGTGCGTGTGTACGTGACGCTCAACGTGTTCGTGTTTGACGATGAGCTTGCCGACGCCGTGGCGTTGGGAGCTCATGCACTGGAGCTGGGCGCCGATGCTCTGATTGTTGCCGATGCCGGGCTGGCCTGCGCGCTGCGCGCGGCGATTCCCGGGGTCGAGATTCACCTGTCCACGCAGGCGGGCGTTCATAGCGAAGGCGCCGTGCGGCTTGCCGCCGATGAGCTGGGGGTCGAACGCGTGACGACGGCACGCGAGCTGACGGTCGACGAGATTGCGGCGCTCTGTGCTACGGGCGTGCCCATCGAGGTATTCTGCCACGGGGCCATCTGCATTGGCTACTCGGGTGCTTGTGAATTCTCAGCCCTGAGACGCGGGCGCTCGGCGATGCGCGGGGACTGCACACAGCCGTGCCGCCTGGCGTACGACCTAGTGGACGAGGCGGGGGAGAGCGTCGTCGCCGTCGAGGGGGATCGTCTGCTGTGCCCGCGCGATTATCTGGGTATTGCACATCTGCCCGAGCTTGTAGATGCCGGCGTGGCGTCGCTCAAGATCGAGGGGCGCATGAAGAATCCCGACTACGTCTTTAACGTGGTGAAGGTGTGGCGTCGTGCACTCGATATGCTGCGCGATGGCGCGTGGGGTGCCGTGGAAGAGCTCGAACGCGAGCTGGGAAGGTCGTTTAACCGTGGGTTTACCGATGCGTATCTGCGAGGGCGTTCGGGTGCCGAGCTGATGAGCTTTGAGCGCGCAATTAATCAGGGCGTGCGCGTGGGGCGCTTGGTCGCTGTGGGCCACGAAGAGGTGACCGTTGAGCTCGACGCCGCCGTGGCGGCGGGTGACACGCTCGAGATTCGGTTCTATCCGGGTGCCGACGCGCGTCCCGATGTGCCCAAGCGCTGGCCGCAGGTGCCCTGCCCGGTGGATGCCGCAGCGGGGAAGCGCGTCGTCGTGCATTGCAAGCGTAAGGTGGACACGGGCTGCGAGGTATACCTGATTCGCAGCGCCGGCGTGTTGGATCAGACAGCGGCGGTGTTGGAGCGCATGCGGGCCGAGGCGGATGCGATTGCGCCCGTTGCGCGTGCCGTTGAGGTGCTGCCCTTTGAGGACGTTGCGGTGGATGGCGGTGCGTCGACGGAGTTGGTGGAGCGCGCGGTTCCCGCTCGCATGGTTTTTGCTTGGCAGCTGATGGATGCCGACCCGCGCGGAGAACTTGATTTGTCCGACGCCGTTGTGGTGCTGGACGAGGTGTGCCGCACGGGTGACGCTGACCGGATCCGCTCGCTGATGCAGCGTGTCGGGCGCGTCGTCTGCCGCAACCTGGGACAGGTGGCGACGGCGCGTGAGCTGGGCGTGGCGTTTGACGTGGCGGCGCCGGTGTTCTGCGCGAATCGGGTCACGCTTACCTGGCTGCGCGGACTCGGGGCGGGGTGGGTGTACTTGTCGGCCGAGTTGCTCGGCAATGATGCCGAGCGTGTTGCCGAGCTTGCCGTTTGTCCCGGTGTCTTGGGGCCTGTCGATGCCGACCGTCCCGAGCTCATGGTGTGCGAGCACTGCTTACTGACTGCCGAGGGCGCCTGCGCCACGGATGCAACGGGGCAGGTTCGTTGCCGTGACTGCTCGCGCCGTCAGCAAACACGATATTTGGTCGAGCGCGACGGCACGCGCCTACCGGTCGCCGTCGATGCGCGCGGCAGGACGAGGATTTTCCTGTCGTAGGTGTCGCGTCGCGCCGTTTTAGTTATCATAAGTGAGTTTATGAACTTCCAGCACCGCCGTATCCGGTGAGGGTGCTATAGCAAAAGGAGGATACCCAATGCTGTCTGTTGACGAGCAAATGCGTATCATCACCTCGGGCGCTGCGAAGATCGTCCCCGAGGCCGACCTTCGTAAGAAGCTTGAGAAGGGCGAGCCTCTCAACATCAAGCTCGGCGTCGACCCCACCAGCCCCGACCTGCACCTGGGCCATGCCGTGCCGCTGCGCAAGATGCGCCAGTTCCAGGATCTGGGCCACAACGTCACCCTCATTATCGGCAACGGCACCGCGCTGATCGGCGACCCCTCGGGCAAGAACTCCACCCGTCCGCAGCTTTCGCAGGAGCAGATCGAGGCCAATGCCGAGACCTACGTGAGCCAGGCCATGAAGATCCTGGACCCCGAGAAGACCACCATCGTGCACAACGGCGACTGGATCCTTTCGATGGATCTGGCCGGCCTGCTGCAGGTGTGCTCCAAGTTCACCGTCGCCCGCATCCTTGAGCGCGATGACTTTACCAAGCGCTACCAGTCCCAGACGCCGATCGCCCTGCACGAGTTCCTGTACCCCGTGATGCAGGCCTTCGACTCCGTTCAGATCAAGGCCGACGTGGAGATGGGCGGCACCGACCAGCTCTTTAACCTGCTCGCTGGTCGCGAGCTCATGGAGAAGATGGGCATGGAGCCGCAGATCGCGCTTACCATGCCGCTGCTCGAGGGCACCGATGGCGTGCGCAAGATGTCCAAGTCCTACGGCAACTACATCGGCCTGACCGATGCTCCCAAGGATATGTTCGGCAAGACCATGTCTATCCCCGACGAGATGATCGGCAAGTACTATCGTCTGGCCAGCTCGCTCGCCCCGGCCGAGGTCGACAAGATCGACGCTGCCCTGGCCGACGGTTCCGCCGACCCCTACGAGCTCAAGCGCGCACTGGGCCGCGACCTGTGCGACACCTATCACGGCGCCGGTGCCGGTGATGAGGCTCAGGCCGAGTTCGACCGCGTGTTCAAGGAGGGCCAGCTTGCCGACTTCCCCGAGAAGCATGTCGAGCTGACCGTCAACGACGAGGGCCAGATCTACCTCGCCGGCCTGCTCAAGGACCTGGGTCTTTCGGCGAGCGCCGGCCAGGCCCGCCGCGACATTGACGGCGGCGGCGTCAAGATCAACGGCGAGGCGGTGGCTCCCAAGAGCTACAACATCGACCCGAGCGCCCTCAAGCTGGGCGACACCCTCTCCGTAGGCAAGCGCAAGGGCTTTAAGTTGGTCTAACGAGCGAGTTGACCTCACAAGTGCAATAAGGCCGCAGCCGGGAATCCCGACTGCGGCCTTTTTGGTTGCGACGATCCCTTGGGGACGGAGGGATCATTTGGCGGTGCCGTTAAGCGGAAGGGGTGTTAGCGGGACTTTCTTTTTGGCATACAATGGCTATTGGCTTGCTGCGGTGAAGGTCTGTCCGCTCCGCAGCTTTTTTCTACGGTTAAAGGAGTATGTATGTCCGTTGAGGTCATGAGGTCTGTGATCGATGCTGCCGAGGGGCGCGTGCCCGTCGACACGCTGTTTACCAATGCGCAGATCGTCGACGTGTATGGCCAGCGTGTGGCGCCCGGTAGCGTTGCCGTCAAGGACGGTGTGATCGTCGGCGTGCTCTACGATGGTCGCGACGATGCTGCTGGCACCTACGAGGCAACTGAGGTCATCGACTGCCAGGGTCGCTATCTCGCTCCCGGTTTTATTGACGGGCATTTGCATATCGAGTCCTCGAACATCCGTCCCGCCGAGTATGCTCGCATGGCCGCGACGCGCGGTACTACCACCGCCATTGCCGACAGCCACGAGATTGCCAATGTTGCCGGTCTCGACGGCTTGCGCTTTATGATCGAGGACGGCCGCCGCGCACCCATCTCCATCAAGTACATGATGCCTTCGTGCGTGCCCGCGCTGCCCGACGAGCAGGCCGGTGCCGTTATTTCGGCTGCCGATATGCAGGCGTTTTTTGCCGAGCATCCGGGCGATGTCTTTGGCCTGGGCGAAATGATGAACCTTCCGGGCGTTTTTATGGCCGATCCCGAGACCTGTGCTCGCATCGATGCCGCTAACCAGACGCCGTCCAAGCAAGTCGACGGTCATGCGCCGCTCGTTGCCGGCAAGGACCTCAATGCCTATGCCGCGGCGGGCATTATCGCCGATCACGAGTCGACGATTCCCGAGGAGGCGCTCGATAAACTGTCTCGTGGCATGTACGTGATGCTGCGCGAGGGCACGTGCGGCCATGACCTGGCCAATCTGTCGCCGATGCTGCTGGAGAACCCCGCGCGCGCCCGCCGCTGCTGCTTTGCGACTGACGACCGCGCCCCTTCCGATGCGCTTGCGACTGGCATGATCGACAATGCCTGCCGCGTGGCGATTGAGGCCGGTATCGACCCCGTGGTCGCTATCTCTATGGCGTCCCTCTCCACGGCCGAGGCGTTTGGCCTGGATCACGGCTGCCGCGACCCGCACGAGCTGCGTGGTGCGATTGCCCCGGGCAAGCGTGCCGACCTGCTGGTGCTCAATGACCTGACGTTTGCTACGGCTCCGCATCGAGTATATGCCGCCGGTGCTCTGGTGGCGCAGGACGGCACCTTTGTGGGCGAGATCGCACCCGAGATGGCCGAGGTTGCGGCCCTTGCCGATGAGCTGCGCGCCTCCGTTAAGCTGCCGAAGCTTTCGCTCGACGTGTTTGACTATGCCTTTAAGCCGGGCGAGGCCGTTATCGATGTCATCCCGGGTATGGCTATCACGGGTATGGCTCGCCCCGAGAGTGCCGATGGCCTGCGCCGCATTATGCTGATCGAGCGCCACGGCCGCGGCGTGTCGCTGCAGGCCGAGGGCGCCGACGGTGACGGCCCCGCGGGTCTGGGCTTGGTTGGCAAGCATATCGGTCGTGGCTGGGTGCGCGGCTTTACCATCACGGGTGGCGCCATTGCCTCCACGATTGGCCACGACTCGCACAACGTGTGCGTGGTGGGCGACAATGCGGCGGATATGATGGCTGCCGTTGAGGCCGTGGGCCAGGGCGGCCACGTGCTGGTGCGCAACGGCGAGGTCGTGGCGCGCATTCCGCTGGCGCTCGGTGGCCTTATGAGCGAGGGCACGGCCGAGGATGTCGCCGCGCAGCACGACGACTTTATGGTTAAGGCGCGCGCCATGGGTATCGAGCCGCCGCTCGACCCCATCATGGGCATCATTTTCCTGCCCCTGCCGGTAATCCCGACGCTCCGCATCCGCCCCGAGGGCATGTTCGACGTCACGACCTTCACCTACGCCGACTAGTCATCGGGGACGTTCTTAAACGACTAGTCGTTGGGGACACTCTTTGGCGTGTCGCCTGACGCCGCGATTGTGGGACCTCTGGCATGTGTGAGCTATTTGCCAGGTCCTTGTAACGTTTACGCCCGCGGAGTCTTATTTGAGCTCCCTTTGGGTACGTTGGAATCGGATACACGTTCGATTCCAACGTACCCAAAGGGAGCTTTTCTATGTTTAAACTGATTGCATCCGATATGGACGGCACATTGCTTGACGAAAACGGCCAGGTGCCTCCCGAGACCTACGAACTGATTCTGGCGCTACACGAGCATGGCGTGCATTTCGCCGCATCGTCAGGTCGTCGCTACGATCGCCTGTGCGAGTTCTTTGCGCCCGTTCGCGACAAGATGGACTTTGTCGCCGCTAACGGTGCCCAGGTCTTCGCCGACGGCAAAATGGTAGACCGCGAGGTGTATTCGCACCTGGCGATTCGAAGGCTCGCCCAGGCCGTCGCGACGTTTCCCAATTTGCATCTTGCGCTCTTTGACCGAACCAAGTCCTTTTTGCTCGATGACGAGAGCAAGTTCGTGCGCGAGGTTGATAAGGACCTTCCCAATGCCGAACGCATTTGGGAGCTGCCCGATCCCAGCGTAAATATCATCAAGGCGAGTATCTTTTGCGATGACGGTGCCGTTATGGACAGCGCCTACGTACTACAGCGCGAACTTGGTCAGCTCTTTACTTTTGCGCCTTCGGGCAACGCGTGGATCGATGCCATGCAGCCTGGTGTGTCGAAGGCTTCGGGTATCGCGCAGCTCGCGGAGCATTACGGCATTGGTCGCGACGAGGTCATGGCGTTTGGCGACTCGATGAACGACTACGAGATCATTCGCTTTGTCGGCACGGGCTGCGCGATGGAAAACGCGCGCCCCGCGCTTAAGGCGGTGGCCGATCGCGTGGTGGGTTGTAACCGCGACCACGCCGTCCAGCAGGAGCTCCGTCGCGTGCTGGAGAGTCTCTCCTAATCCGGCAGATGGGGACGTTCCTTTTAATATGAGCAGGACATTGTCAAGAGGCAAAATCGGGCCT
>CABSMZ010000101.1 GCA_902478875.1 uncultured Collinsella sp. | reverse complement strand
CCCGTGGGTTATACCCTAAGAGCAAACCACCCTTTTTAAGGGTGGTTCTGATTTGCGTGCCATGGGTGCTTGTGCATTGTGGTGTATGTGGTACATGCAAACCAGCCACGCAATCTCTCAAGCTGTTTAGCTGGGATTATTGTTTGCTGGTATGTTTTAAAGTGCTTTCAATTATCGAAGCAACGCCATCAATTTATTTCTAATTAATGCTGACCGGCAGATTGCGTCCGCCCGCAAGAGGCCACTCGGACTGGTACTCAAAATGTACTCACGACGTTTGAGTATCGATTTGCTGGCACTCACAGACGGTAAAAACGGCTGTCTACCTCGATATATTCGTTATCCCCAACGATTCGTCAACGAATACTGACTAGTGATTGAGTAATGCATGGCTCAAATTGGCATACGTAATTACGTAATTACGTATTCTGAAGTAAAATGATTTCGGTCAATTAAGGAACGTAGAACAGGTCAATTCGGAGGGGCGATCATGGAGGAAGATCAGGCTGTTCATGCCGAAAGGGAGCTAGATAAGTTCACGCTCTCGATAACCCGCGAGGATAAGCGGGCTCTTAAGTCCTATGCCGCGCGCCAGGATAAGACGGTGGCTAAAGTCCTGCGCGAATGGATTGACGAGAAGTGCAAGGGGGAGAAGTGATGTCTCAGACGGCGCAAGCGGTCGTTTAGAACCTTGTTGATCGCGCTGTCAAGCTGGGCGATCGTCAGCTCGCTGCCGACATCCGCGCCTTTGCTGCGCAGCGCCAGTTTGGGCTTGTATTTGAACACAACCGCCCGGAGCGGCTTCGCCTTTATGGTAAACCTATCATGGAGGGCGATGTCGTACAGGTGCTTCCCGAGCGTGGTAAAAAAGAGGACTCTAGCTCCCAACTGCTATGGTTGGTAAATGCCGTTCGGGGGGGGGTTGCTGATCTAAAGCCATATCAATCGCCCTCATATGACGAAAACGAATGTGAGCCCCGCTCCGTTGCTGTCGACGATGTCGTGCCTGTTGCTGAATATGACCAGCCGATT
This sequence comes from uncultured Collinsella sp., assembly GCA_902478875.1. GTDB lineage: Bacteria > Actinomycetota > Coriobacteriia > Coriobacteriales > Coriobacteriaceae > Collinsella. The sequence goes on along the minus strand of CABSMZ010000101.1, from coordinate 5,826 downwards.
TATGCTGGCCTCAAAGAGACTGGGCGTGTCGAGCGCGCTAGCGATAAGCCCTATCAAGTAGTCATTAACGGCGAAAACTACCATGCTCTTGAAACCTTGGCCTTTGCCTATGCAGGCAAAGTGGACTGCATATATATTGACCCACCCTATAACACTGGCGCCCGCGACTGGAAATACAACAACGATTACGTCGACGGCTCCGACGCCTATCGCCACTCCAAGTGGCTTGCCTTCATGGAGCGCCGCCTCAAGCTCGCCAAGCAGCTGCTCAACCCCAACGATTCCGTACTCATCGTGACGATCGACGAGAAGGAGTATGCAAGGCTCGAGCTTCTTTTAGAGATCGTTTTTCCCAACGCGACCGGTATCCAGACGGTTTCAATCACCATAAACAAGAACGGGGTCGCCCGCGGCAACCAGTTCAAGAGAGCTGACGAGTACGCTGTCTTTTGCTTTTTTGGCACCGCCGCGCCGTGCCAAGTGGACCGCAGACTCTATTCCGTTGAGTTCGGAGAACTTGAGGAAAGAGTGGCTGATGACGCGTCGAGCAGCCGCTCCCAACGTAAAGTACGTTGGGAGTGGCTGCTGAGGGGCGGTCCCAATGCCGCTCGCACCGCAAGGCCGAACCTCTTCTATCCCATCTATATCGATGAGGAGACCGCGACCATTAAGGAACTCGGCGCTTCTCTCCCCCTTGAACAAGACTGGACAAAGATACCGACAAAAACGGATCTCAGGGCAGTTTGGCCTATTAGGACCGATGGCCGAGAGGCGACTTGGAGGATCTCCCAGAATGCTCTACAGGCCAAGCTTGATCGCGGGTGCGCAAAAGTAGGTGAGTACAACAAAAAGAGTGATCGGTACTCCCTACTTTACCTAGGAGATTCCCAAGAGGAGCGTCTCAAGAATGGAGAAATTAAACTCATCGGCAAGGCTGAGGACGGGTCCTTGCTTCTCGAAGAGCAGGGAGAGCGCTCTGCCATTCCAACAACTGTTTGGAGTGGCACGCAGTTCTCTGCCGGTGAATACGGGAGCCGATATATCAAAAAGTTCATCGGCGATAGGCGCTTCACATTTCCAAAGTCCCTTTATGCGACCGAGCTCTCAATCGCTTCCGTTGTTGCCGACAAGCCCGACGCCCTTGTAGTCGATTTCTTCTCAGGATCGGGCACCACGGCACATGCCGTCATGCGCTTGAACCATCAGGACGGCGGGCGCAGGCGCTCCATCAGCATAACGAATAACGAGGTCTCCGAGGACGAATCCAAAAAGCTCACCAAGCGCGGTCTTCGCCAGGGCGACCCCGAATGGGAGGCACTGGGCATCTGCCAGTACGTTACCAAACCTCGCGTCACGGCGGCCATCACGGGCAAGACGCCCGAGGGCGATTCCATCAAGGGTGACTACAAGTTCACCGACGAGTTCCCCATGGCTGACGGCTTCGAGGAAAACGCCGTCTTCTTTGACCTCACCTACGAAGACCCAGACGCCGTCGAGCTGGGCGTGGCCTTCGAGGAGATCGCGCCCCTGCTCTGGCTGCGCGCTGGTTCGCGTGGCAGCATCATCAAGCACGAGCAGCCGGGCTTTGCCATGGCCGACGCCTACGCCGTCCTCTTCGACTTTGCTTCGGTCGGCGCTTTCATAGACGCCGTCAAGCAGAATGCCAGCATAGGGTGCGCCTATGTGATCACGGACGACACGGCTCGATACGCCTCCGTCAAGGCACAACTGCCTGGGCTCGACGTCGTCCGCCTGTACGAGAACTACCTGCAATCGTTCAAGATTGCCGCCGAGGATGCGGTGAGGTAAACATGAGAGTCGAACTTAAGGATTTCCAAGCCGGTGCGGTCGCGACCCTGGCGAACAAGTTGCAGTCGATGTGCCGACGCTACGAGCAGGACGGTGAGCTGTCCTCGATATGCCTCGCATCCCCCACGGGGTCGGGCAAAACGGTCATGTGCGCAGCGACGATCGAAGCGCTCTTCTTCGGAGACGACGATCTGAGCCTCATGCCCGACGAGAATGCCGTCGTTCTTTGGCTCTCGGATTCCCCGAGCCTGAACGAGCAGACGAGCGTGCGTTTCTCAAACGTGGCGGACAAGCTGGCAGACAGTATCCTTGACAGGCGCCACCTGGTCACAATTACCAACGACTTCGGAGCCGCGCACGACATTCTCGAGCCGTGCCACGTCTATTTCCTCAGCAAGGACCTACTCGGTAAGAACGGCCTGCTCACCAAGGGTAGTGAGGCCAACTCCGGCCGCGTGTTCTGGGACATCCTTGACCGCACCATCAGGGATCCGGAGCGTAACCTCTATCTGTTCATAGACGAGGCCCATCGCGGTCTGGGGGCCAATGCCTCGAGCGAGCGCGGCACCGCGACGATCTACGCCAGCCTCATTGATGGGCTCGACGGCCGTGCAGCGATGCCCATCGTCGTTGGGGTCTCTGCCACGCCGCAGAGGTTCGAGGCGGCCATGGACCAGCGCGCCGATCGCGTGCGTATGCCAAAGGTCGCTGTGACCCCTCGCGAGGTTCAGGAATCGGGCCTGCTCAAGGACATTATCGAGCTGCGCGTGCCAGAGAAGGATGACCCCGTCGAGCATCAGTACCTTACCATGGCATGTGAACGCTACGCCCTCTCCTGCAGCGAGTGGGACGAGTACTGTGCCCGTGAGGGCGAGAGCCCCGTCAACCCGCTGCTGCTCATCCAAGCGGCGGACAACGTGAGCAACTCGGCCCTGGCTGAGATGTGCGACCAGATCACGGGCCTGGTCCCCGGCCTTTCCGAGGCGATGTCGTTCGCCAACGTCTTTGGCGAGCATAAGGACATCGCGGCGGGAAAATACCTTATTCCCTATGTCGAACCCGAGTTCGTTCAGGACACCTCGCGCATTCGCGTGCTCTTCGCCAAGGAGGCTGTCTCCAACGGATGGGACTGCCCGCGAGCGGAGGTCATCTTCTCGCAGCGCAGGCGTTCGGACTCGACCTATATCGCACAGCTCGTGGGACGTATGGTACGCACTCCACTTGCGCGGCGCATCGAATCCGATGATCTTTTGAACTCCGTCGCCTGCTACCTGCCCCAGTTCAATCCCGAGAGCACTCAGGACGTGGTCGACTACCTCATGGGCCGCAAGGACGACATGGGCGAGAGCTCCATCGGCAAGCAGAACATCGTTCTCAACCCCGTGACTATCACGGCGGCTGCGCCCAAGTCCGAAGCCGACTACCAACAGGAGCTCAAGGCGTACGAGGAGAACGAGAAAGCCATCGAGGCGGCGCGGCAGGCACAACCCGGCTACCAGGCGCCGCTTGCCGGCATCGCGATTCAGGAGCCGTTGGACATGCAGGGAGCGCAGCCCTCGCTTGCCTCGGCGGTCAGGCCCGTCGACGTCCCGGCGCCAGAAGCGGAGCTGGCGCCTCAGCCCGCAACGGGCAACTACGTTGCAGCGTCTGCCCCGCAGCAACCTGCGACACCTGAGCCAAGTTCCGCACAGACCGAGCCGACCCAGCCCGTCTCGGTCGTAATACCCGTGCCCATGGCAAAGCCCAAGCCGCCCACCAAGCGCGAGCAGTCTTTCACGCATCAGGAGTGGCAGGGCATCCGCACAGCCTTCGATTCCATCCCCGTGCAGCGCATTCCGAAAAAGGCCAGGAACGAATTCCAGAGCCTGGTTAAGACGGCGACTCTGCTTGTCGAGACTGGCCTCGATGTCAATGCCGCGGCCGACGTGAAAAAACAGTTCGTCCAGAAGCTCAAGGGATACATCGTTGCTAACGAGGACGAGTACCGCGAAGCCAAACACGACGTAGAGGTTGCCGAGACCGTCAAGATCACGCTCGACAAGCTCAACGAGACCGAGGACCAGGAGCAGGAGGAGGCCCGCACGGACGCCGAGGGCCTCAGAAAGGCCGCCCGCGACGCCGACATGCATTTCACTAAGGAGTTTGCGAATGAGTATCGTCGCGCCAACTTCAAGGAGCTTGGGCGGCCCGAGTGCGACCTGCGCCTTGCCGCAGCGGTGCGCACGCAGGCCATCGTTGATGCGCTCGAGGGCTGGGCGGCTCAATGCCGAAAGGAATACTTCGATAAGGTCGATGGATCTGGCGATTATGACTACCTTAACGACGTGGCAAAGCAACGCTACGACGAGCTGGCCCGTGAAACCGAGGGCAAGCGTCTCACAAAGATAGAGTGGCCCACGTCTACCAGCACGTCGGACGACTTCGCTAAGTATCCGTGCCATATCGTGCAGAAAGAGGACGGCCTCTGCCCGCTCGACTTGAACCCGGCGGAAGACTATATCGTTAGGAACGAATTAGCAAAGAATCGCACGGTTGCCTTCTATCGCAATCCGTCGGGCAGCATGTCTGCCAAGGCGTTTTCGATCCCGTACATGTCTTCGGTGGGGCGCAAGGCCCTGCATCCAGACTTCCTCTTCTTCGTGAAGGATGCTGAGGGTGTCATCAGGCCGTCCATCGTCGACCCGCATGGCGAGTTCCTCGGTGACACGCTGGCAAAGCTCAGAGGTTACGTGACCTACTTGCGCGAGTACCCTGATGTCTTCAAACAGGTGCTCTTTGTGGGGGATATGGGAAACGATGAGTACAAGGTGCTCAACCTCCTACGCCCCGATGTCCAGGATGCCATCATGTCCTATAGCGAAGTCGACTGTAAGGCGCTCTTCTACGGCTCCTTCGCAAACGACTATCACTAGTATCGTCGGGATTTGCCCGGCGGGCGTCTCGGATCATATACCAGAACCGAATTAGCAAGGCTCACTAAGGCGGCCGTCCGTTAGGGGCGGCCGCCTCTCTTCAGTCTTGACCCATGATTTCCAGTGTTTCGGTGGCATTCGCCGGTCATGAGCTCGTATCCGTTACGCGGGTGGCACCTCCGCTACGTCGCGTCAAGGGGGCCCATGAGACCCCGCACAAACCTCCGCTCCGCTCCGGTTGGTGGAGGTCGTCATGGACCTCCCTTGACCCGTCTTCGCTCCGGTGCGGCTTTGCAGGGAGCAAAGCCGACGACGACGCGCGGCGTCGCCATTCGGCTTTGCCCGCAGGGGCGAGATGTTGAGGGCAGGGTGCCCGGAACGGAGGAAGACATGCAGCAGCTGATGACGAGGGTGATTGCGGAGGAGCTACCGAGGCTCTATGAGCAAGACGGTGTGGAAGACCCCACGGTATACGTCCACTACTTCTCGTGCGTGAACGGATGGGACTGGTGGCTGCTCGAGTTCGATGGGACGGATGAGGCGTTCGGCCTCGTTGAGGGCTATGACGACGAGCTCGGCTACTTCAGCATCAAGGAGATGGAGGAGCTGAACCGCCAAATGGGGTTCGCCGCTATCGAACGCGACGAGCACTTCGAGCCGAAGCCGCTCAGCGCCGTCAGGGGGAGGTAGTTCCATGGAGATGGACGAGTTTGGCGCTGTGGGCAGATTCGGCAAGTCCCCGGGCGGAGCCGTCGGGCTGACTGTCGTCGTCGAGTTTGAGTCGGGCGGCGAGGGCGGGGCGTTCGAGATGGGTGCCGCTCCGGAGGGGTCGCCCGAACTCGGGCGACTCGTCTCGTGCGCGCGCGACGAGGCCGACGCTCTGGTGGAGGATGGGGGCGGATGGGCTGCCGTCCGCATCGGATTCAGCGACGTGGAGAGCATCGACTGCGAGAGCGGCCGGACCGTGCACGTTGCGGGAGAGGAGTGAAGCGCACACAGAGAGCGCGGGCATGCCATCGGCGTGCCCGCGCCAGCTTTTCCGGGGATGCCTCGCGTCTGTCTCTTATACACATCTCCGAGCCCACGAGACCGTACTAGATCTCGT
>CABSMZ010000100.1 GCA_902478875.1 uncultured Collinsella sp. | reverse complement strand
CTCCTGGGGCGACAGGTTGATGCCCGCCGCCGAGTCAAAGAAGATCACACCGTTGACGACGATCTTGCCCTCGTCGGGCGTCTCCACGCCGGCGATGCAGCGCAGTGTACAGCTCTTGCCGCAACCCGAGGCGCCCAGCAGCGCCACGCGCTCCTCGCCGGCCTCAAGCTGCATGTCGAGCATAAACCCGGGATAGCGCTTTTTGATATCCAAAACGAGTGACATGACCTATCGACCTCCCTTCGAGACAGCGTCATCGCGCATGAGCTCGGCCAGCGCCTCGCGATCGATACGCAGGGCATCGCCGCCCGCCGGGTCGAGCGAATCGCCCTGTCCGGCGAGCTCTTTGGCCTGCTTGCGCTCCGCACGGGAAAGACCACGCTCGCGGTACTTTTGCGAATGTGCCGTGTACATGTTGATGAATAGGATGACCAGGAAGCTGAACGCAATTACGACCACGACCCAAAAGAGGGCCACCGACGTGTTGCCGCCCATCCACTCAAAGTAGATGGCGATGGGAATGGTCTGCGTAATGCCGGCGTAGTTGCCCGCAAAGAACAGGGTGCAGCCAAACTCGCCCATCGCGCGGGCAAAGGCGAGCACCGTGCCGGCGGCAATCGAGGGCCAGCCAAGCGGCATCATAAGCTTGGTAAAGATGCGACGCTCGGACCAGCCAAGCGTGCGCGCCGCATCGAGCATTTGCGTGTCGAGGCTCTCGAAGGCTCCGAGTGCCGTACGATAGACGAGCGGGAACGACACCACCACGGCAGATATCACCGCTGCCGGCCACGTAAAGACAATCGAGATGCCGTGCGCGATGAGCCACTGGCCCACCCCGGTCGAGCGGCCAAACAGCATAAGCAGCAAAAAGCCACACACCGTAGGCGGCAGCACCATGGGGATGGTAAAGACCGAGTCGAGCAAGCCCTTGATGCGGCTCGAGGTACCCATAGTCTTCCACGCGGCGAACAGGCCCAGCGCAAAGGAGATCAGCAGGGCAAGGCCGCTCGTTTTGATAGACACCCAAAACGGGCGATAGTCGATGTCGCCCAAAAAGGAGGCCAGAGAGGTCAAGGGCCCCTGCTCATCCCGCAACACGACAGACGATGCTTCTACCATTTGAGCGCTATCAAGCCAACGCGCGCCGCCTTTGGCATCACCCGAGGCCGATGCAATCACCACATAGCGGCCCCCATCCGCACCGCGCTCGTCAAAGCCATAGGTATACCCGCCGGCATCAAACGTTGTTTCCGCCGTGACATACCAAGGAAGATCCACGTCCCCTAGCTGCGCACCTCCCATACAGTTTGCGCTGTCGAGCTCACAGACGAGGGCCTTGAGACCCGATACGCACTCATTGTCCTGCGGATCCAATCCATACTTCTCGACCGCCTTGGGCGATATCCACACCACAACGCGATCGGCAGCAGGCGCCACTACAAGGTCCACGTCCTCGTCAACGGGAAACCGGTAGCCCTCAGGCTGGCCTTCCATGGCACGAGCGGTCCCCTTGGCCAACCGTTCAAAACCCTCGATCCCATAGGAAAGCCCATGAGCGGTCGCAGCAACGTGGGTCCCATCCTCAGCGTCCCCAGCAAACGCAAATCCCGGCGCCCAGCAAAGCGCAAAGGTCAAAGCACAGGCGACAAGCATGCGGAATCTATTAAGCACGAAAAGCTCCAAGCGAATACAAGGACGGAGTGAAACACAAAACGATGGAATTATCGCGCCAAGCCGCACTATTCGGAAAGCTCAAAGCCGTACTTGGCCCAAATCTTCTGGGCCTTCTTGTTGGTCAGGCAAAAGTCGATAAACGCCTTGGCCTCGTCGGCGTGCTCGGAGCTCTCGGCAACGGCACCCGGGTACACGATGGGTTTGTGCGAATCCTCGGGGCACACGAAGGCCTCCTCGATGCCGTCATAGCGGAAGATGTCGGAACTGTAGACAAAGCCAGCCACGCAGTCGCCCGTAGAAACGTAGGCGGCAGCGGTGCCGACCTTGTCGGCCAGCGCGACCTTGTCGGCGAGTTCGGGCGCATACTCGCCGTCGTCACCCTCGGTGCCGGTATAGAGGCCCACGGAGGCCAGGGCCTGGTTGGCATACTTGCCAGCGGGAACAGTCTTAGCGTCGCCAATGGCGATCTTGCCGTCCAGATTCGCGACGTCGGCGATGGCCTCGACCTTGGTGTCGGAGCCCTCGGCGCGAATGATCACGAGGTCGTTGACGAACATGTCCTCACGCGTATCGACGTCGACGAGCTCGGCGGTCTCAGCGTCATCCATGGTGCCCTTGGAAGCGGTGATGAGCACGTCGACGGCGGCACCGGCGCGCATCTGCTCGACAAGGTCGCCGGAGGCCTTAAACTGCGTGTCGGCAAAGGTGGTGCCGGTCTGCTCGGTATAGAGTTCCTGGACCTCGGGGAGCGCCTTCTCGAGCGAGTTGGCGGCAAAGACCTGCAGCTCGACAGCTTTCTTGGAAGATGCCTTAGCAGAACCGGCATCGGATCCGGCCGACTCGGACGTCTTGCCGCCCGAGCAGCCGGCAAGACCAAGGCCGGCAGCGACGGCAGCAGAGAGCGAGACGAATCCGCGGCGAGAAACCATATCGAACATGTTCAACCCTTTCGAACGCTATGCCCGGGCACCCCGCCGCAGGCTTTAATCTGCAATCAGATTATACTTCCGTGCGAATAATGGTAGTGAGAAATTATTCTCGCTAGAGAATATAGTTTCGAGGTACCGTACCCCTCGGCGTCGCTTCGGCGGAAAACAAAGGCGGAGCGACCGATAAGGTCGCCCCGCCGCAGGTAAACCGCTTAGTTGGTATGTCCGCCGCCCGCTGTCATCTGAGCCGCATGCTCCAGCTGGTCCGCTATGGCCTCCCAGCTTTCGCGGGCGGCCTTCGTAGAACCGGGAAAGTTTACGACAAGTGTATGACCTCGTTGCATGCACACGGCGCGCGAGAGCATGGCGCGGCGCGTCTTGGTCATGGAGTACGCGCGAATCGCCTCTGCAATACCCGGCACATCGCGGTCGCAGACGGCACGCGTCGCCTCGGGCGTCACATCGCGCATCGAAAGCCCCGTGCCGCCGCAGGTGAGCACAACATTGGCGTGGCACTCATCGGCGGCTTCCACAATGGCATCACCAATCTCGCTGACGTCGTCGCGCACGATCACATGTGAGGCGACCGTCCAGCCCCGCGCCTCGATAAGTTCCTCGAGTGCGGCTCCGGCCTCGTCCTGCGCAAGATCGCGCGTGTCCGAGCACGTCACGATCGATATCTTCAACTCCATAGTCTTCCTCCTACAACACCGTTCCCTCGGGCAGGTCGACACGCACGACATCCACGACGTCGCCCGCCTTGAGGTCGCACGGTCCTTCGTCAATACGCAGCAGGCAGTTGGCCCGCTGCATCGTGCCGAGCAGCGCCGAATTCTGCGTCTTGGCCTCGGTCACCAACAGCTCACCGGTCTCGGGGTCGCGCGAAACCGTGGCGCGATCAAAGAAGCGTCGGTCCTGGCGCTTTTTCACACCGTGGGTAAGAACCGCTCGCTGCACGGGGCGCGCCCCCTCGGCAAAACCACGCATCTTGCGAATCGCCGGGCGCGCGAGCATCTCAAAGCCCACATACGCCGCGGCCGGATTGCCTGAAAGCCCCAGGTAGGGCTTACCCCCGAGCAAGCCAAACGTGATGGCCTTGCCCGGACGCATCGAAATGCGGTCAAACAGCACCTCGCCCTCGCGCCGGACGAGCGCCGTCACGTAGTCGTAATCGCCCGCCGAGGCGCCACCGCTCGTAATGACAAAATCGCACTCCTGCACGGCGCGATGCACCAGTTCGGCAATCGCCTGCTCATCGTCGGGCGCAATGCCGTAGAACACGGGCTCGGCGCCGGCATCGAGTGCTTCGGCCATCAACGCCGAGGAGTTGGAGTCGCGAATCTGCCCGCGCGCCGGCACGTTACTCGGTGCGACCAGTTCCGTGCCCAGCGAGATGATGCCCACACGCGGGGCAGCGTGCACCTTCACGCTCGCGTATCCGGCGCTTGCCAGCAGCCCCGCGCCCGCCGGAGCCACGACCTCGCCGGCGTGCATCACAGCATCGCCGGCATGGGCCTCCTCGGCGGCAGAGCGAACGTTCTCCCCTACCTTGGCCGGCGCCGAGAAGCGAACGTGCGAGCCCTCGTTGCCATCGCCGTCAAGCACGTCGACGATCTCGTATTTCACTACGGCGTCAGCACCCTCGGGCACCGGCGCGCCCGTCATGATGCGGACGGTCTCGCCCGTGCCGACCACGCCCTCAAAGACATGGCCCGCTGCCTCGTGTCCGATAACGTCGAGCGTCACCGGCGTCTCACCAGACGCCTGCGCCAAGTCCGCCGAGCGCACGGCATATCCGTCCATAGCGCTGTTGGCAAACGGCGAGATGTCGATATCGGCCACCGCGTCCTCGGCCAGGGGAAGACCGGCGGCCTGCCACACGGGAATCTCGACGAGATCGGTCGGAGCAACGTGCGACAGGACAATCGACTGTGCGTCATCCAGCGGAATGAGTTTCTCTGCCATATGCACCTCTTAATGCCACGGCGCACAACAGGGGCGCCGATTCTTTATGCTTGTCTCAGTATAATCCCCCGACGCACGACCGCGGCTCGGCCTGTGCCCGCAAATACACCTGTCGGTTGCAGACCGCGAAACAGAATGGAAACCAACCCACCGGCTCGTCGCGTTTACCGCGTTTTATAATGCTTGCGTTGCAACCTAAAAGAGGAACGTATGGCTCATAACGACAAACCCGAAAGCGCAAACAAAGCGCAGGATCATTCCCAGCCACTCGACGACGGCGGCTTTTTCTCCCTTAATGACGTCATCACGGCAGGCAGGCATCAACTTACCCGCTCCGAGCATCTCTTGGCTGCCGACACGCGCCGCAACGCCCGCAACCTACTTGCGAGCGCTAAGTTGCTCGTACTCGTCGTCATCGTCTCGCTCGCCATGGGCGTTGCCGCTTGGGCGTTTTTGGCCTCGCTGAATATCGCAACCGATTATCGCGAGCACCATGCGTGGATCTACGCCACGCTCCCCGTCGTGGGCGTGGCTACCGCGTGGGTGTACAAGAACCACGGCCTTGCCGCCAAACGCGGTAACAACCTGGTCATCGACTCCGCTCTGGGCACACGCCTCATCCATATGCGCATGGCCGTCCTCACCTTCGTCTGCTCCACGCTCACGCACCTCACCGGCGGATCGGCCGGCCGCGAGGGCGCCGCGGTGCAGATTGGCGGCACCATCGCCAGCAACATCTCGAGCCTCGCCCACCTCAAAAAGCATGACCACCACGACCTCATGCTCGCCGGCATCTCGTCGGCCTTTGGCGCCGTATTCGGCTCGCCCCTTGCCGGAGCTTTCTTTGGCATGGAGATGTGCTTTATCGGCAAGATCGACTACACCGCGGGCATCTATTGCCTGGTCGCCTCGTTTACCGGCTACTTTACGTCGCTTGCCTTGGGAACCGAGTACGAGGCGAATGTTATCGCCAGCGTTCCCAACATGACACCACGGACGGTTGTCATCGTTGTTATCAGCGCCATTATCTTCGGTTTGATGGCACGCCTCTTTGCCTGGTCGGTTCGAACCGTCAAGAGCCTGTACGGTCGCTTTATCACCAACTACCTTGCTCGCGCACTCGTGGGCGCGCTCGTGGTGCTCGCGGCCTACGCGATGCTCGACGCCTGGAAGTATGCCGGCCTTGCCACCTGGCTCTCGGGCGCCGGGTTCGCCGGTAACACGACCCTTGCCGACGCAGTCATCAAGCTCGTGGTGACAGCGCTCACCCTGGGTGCCGGATTCCAAGGCGGCGAGGTCACGCCCCTGTTTGGTATCGGTGCGGCGCTCGGCGGCTGGATCGGTTGCCTCGTCGGAATCGACCCCAGCTTTCTGGCGGCGCTGGGCATGCTCGGCGTGTTCTGCGCCGGCCTCAACGTGCCCATCACCACCTGCATGATGGCCATCGACCTGTTCCACGGCACGGCAGCCGGGTTCTTTGTCATCGTGGCCTTTATCAGCTATCTCGTCGGCGGGCACCGCGGCGTGTACCCCGCCCAGCGCATCATCTCACCCAAGCGCCGTTCGCTTATTGTGGATGAGGGCGGTACGGTAGCGGATGCTATCGAGCGCCACAACGACCTGATAGAGTAGACGTTAGTATTCGCCGTGCAGCCACAATCAGGGGCAATTCGACCTGAGCGCGACCGCACCGTCACGTCATACGCCAGGAGTCGCCCCATGCACGCAACTGATTTTGGTCGCACGCTCATCATCGCCAACCCCGCCGCCCAGTCGGGTGCGGCACGCGAAGTTGCCGAGCGTCTGCAGCGCTTTTTGGATATGACCGCGCGCGCATCCCAGTTTGACCTGGTGCTGACCGAGCGCATGGGACACGCCAAGGAGCTCGCCGCACGGGCCCAAGGCTACCGCACGGTTATCGCGCTCGGCGGCGACGGCGTAATCCACGAGGTCGTCAATGGCTTGATGGCGCAAGAAGAGACGGTTCGACCGGCGCTTGCTGTCCTGCCCGTAGGCTCCGGCAACGATTTTGCCCAGACCCTCGGCATCGACGATTTCTCCGGCAAGGACTTTGGCGCGCTGCTCACCTGCGAGCTGCAGCGTCAGGACATCGGGCGCATTCGCTCGTGGAGCCCTGCGAGCGGCAGCGGCGAGGCTGCCGTTGAGTACTACGACCAGACGCTCTCCGTCGGTATTGACGCCGCCATCGGCCTGGGCACCACCGAGCTGCGCAAAAAGACGGGCCTCGCCGGCGCTCCGCTCTACACTCTTTCGGGACTTGAGCAGTTTGGCCTGCGCTATCGCAACTACCCCATGCTGTCTCTTATAC
>CABSMZ010000099.1 GCA_902478875.1 uncultured Collinsella sp. | reverse complement strand
GTTGTAACCTGCCTGATGGCGCTCTTGATCTGGGGCAATTCGCTGGTTCCCGGCTCGGGGTCGGGCTCGCTGAGCCTAACGGTCATGGAAGCTATCCGCGGTTTCCTGCACGGCGTGGGACTTCCATATGAATGGGTGACCAACTTTGTTGTTCGCAAGTGCGCGCATTTTACCGAGTATATGGTGCTCGGCATCTTGGCAACGCACGCCTTTGATTTTGAGGGCCGGCGCACCTTTGACGTGCTGCTGCCCACGGCGGTGTTCCTGCTGCTGATTCCCTCGATTGACGAGACGATTCAGCTCTTTGTGCCGGGACGCGCCGGCATGATCACCGATGTGATGATCGACTGCTGTGGAGCGGCAATGGGCGTTGTGCTCCGATATCTCTTACGGTCGCTGATATGCGCCAAAAAAGCCGCCTAGGACGTATTGTTTGGTCCTAGGCGGCCTTTTTTTATTTGAGGCTTATATGAGGCGTGGTGGCGTCGTTCCGTAGGTTGGATTTGCCGGGCGCGCCACGCCCTGTGGGTGCGTCTGTTACTGAAGCGCCTGCGCGCCCAGGGCCAGGCAGCCCATGATGCCCTGCTTGCCCTCAAGGCTGTTGTTGACAATATAGGTATCGATGTCGTTGACCTCGGGCGTGACGATATAACCGTTGAGCATCTCGGCGCACTTCTTGCGCGCGAGCGGCACGATGGGGGTGTGGTCGGCCACGCCGCCACCGATGATGATCTTTTGCGGCGCGTAGCACAGCGTGTAGGTCATGAGCGCCTGTGCCAGATAGCCTGCGAGCAGGTCCATGGCCTCCGGGTCATCGGCCATGTCTCCGGCGCTCTTGCCATCCCAGCGCTTTTTAACGCCGGGGCCGGCGATGAGACCCTCGAGGCAATTGTCGTGGAAGGGGCAGGCGCTATGCTCGCCGATGGTGTCGCGCGGGTCGCGCGTGACCAGGATGTGGCCAGCCTCGGGGTGCATCATGCCGTGCACGAGCTGGCCGCCCGAGAGCACGCCGGCGCCCACGCCGGTACCGATGGTCAGGTAGACCACGTCCGTGAGGCCCTGGGCGCAACCAAAGGTGACCTCGGCCAGGCAGGCGACGTTGACGTCGGTATCGTAGCCGCAGGGGATATTGAGCTCGTTTTGGATAGTGCCCAGCAGGTCGAAGTAGCGCCATGCCGTCTTGGGCGTCTCCAGGATCTTGCCGTATTGGGGTGAGGCGGGATTGACTGCGGTGGGGCCAAAGGCGCCGATGCCCAGCGCGGCGATGCCCTTGTTCGCAAACCACGCGTTGACGGCCTCGACGGTCTCCTGCGGGGTCGTGGTCGCGATCTGCTCGCGCTCCAGGACCGTACCGTCTGCATAGCCCGTGGCGCAGACCATCTTGGTGCCGCCGGCCTCGAGCGCTCCGATAAGCTGCTGTTCCGCCATAGTATTCCTCTCTCTGGGACGAGTTGCTCCGTGACTAAAGTATAGAGCTCTAAACCATTTAAGAAAGCGCTATAAAAAGAAGCCTCGCAACGCGGCGGGCGGTGCGAGGCTTCTTTGGTTGCTTTAGTTGCCGGGCCGTCCTTACCCGCGCGGCTTGATTTCATCACGTAGCGACTTGAGGTTCTCCAGTGCCGCATTAAGCGTCTCGTTCCGCTTGGCAAAGTGGAAACGAATCAGATGGTTGACGGGCTCGCGGAAGAAGCTCGAGCCGGGCACGGCGCCCACGCCCGCCTTGGATGCGAGGTCCTCGCAGAATTCGAGGTCGCTGTCATAGCCAAACTCAGAGATGTCCATCATGACGTAGTAGGCGCCCTGCGGCACGTTATGCTCAAGACCGATGCTATCGAGTCCCTGGCAGAACAGGTCGCGTTTGGCGGTATAGAGGTCAAGGACCTCATCGTAATAGCTGTCGTCGAAGTTGAGGGCGGTGACAACGGCTTCCTGCAGGGGAGCGGCGGCACCCACGGTGAGAAAGTCGTGGACCTTCTTGATGCGCTCGGTGATCTGGGCCGGGGCGATGGTGTAGCCCAGACGCCAGCCGGTGATGGAGTACGTCTTAGATAGCGAGCTGCAGCTGATGGTTCGCTCGAACATGCCGGGCAGCGTGGCCATATAGACGTGCTCATGGGGCGCGTAGACGATGTGCTCGTATACCTCGTCGGTAATGCAGTAGGCGTCGTACTTTTTGCAGAGGTCGGCGATGAAGGTGAGCTCCTCGCGCGTAAAGACCTTGCCGCAAGGGTTGGAAGGGTTGCACAGGACGATGGCCTTGGGGTCGTTGTCGCGGAAGGCTGCCTCGAGCGTCTCGCGGTCAAAGTCGAACGTGGGCGGGTTGAGCGGCACATAGATGGGCTCGGCACCCGAGAGAATGGTGTCAGCGCCGTAGTTCTCGTAGAACGGCGAGAAGATGACGACCTTGTCTCCGGGGTTCGTAACCGTCATCATGGCGGCCATCATGGCCTCGGTGGAGCCGCAGGTGACCACGATATTCTGGTTGGGGTCGATCGGCATGCCCATAAAGTGCTCCTGTTTGGCGGCGAGCGCCTCGCGCATGGCCTGGGAGCCCCAGGTAATGGAGTACTGGTGGTAGAGCGGCTTGGGGTCGGCGGCGATGGTGCTCAGGCTGTTGAGCAGCTGCGCCGGAGGATCGAAGTCGGGGAAGCCCTGCGACAGGTTGACGGCATCGTACTTATTGGAGATGCGTGTCATGCGGCGGATGACCGAATCGGTAAATGTTGCCGTGCGGTTGGAGAGTTCTTTCATGCCGGTCCTTTCGAGGATTTGCAGTGGGGCAAGTTTACTCCTATGGAACCGGTGGGAATTGCTCGAAACGCGCTCGAAAAACTCTTTTAAAATTCTTGAAAATTGGGGCTTGCATCGCGTGGCGTTCCTTGCAATAATAGTCGAGCGCGAAGCGCACAGGACACGGTGGGTGTAGCTCAGTTGGCTAGAGCGACGGGTTGTGGTCCCGTAGGTCGAGGGTTCGAGTCCCTTTACCCACCCCAGTTCTTGCTTCGTGTTGATATCGGGTCGTTAGCTCAGTTGGTAGAGCAGGGGACTCTTAATCCCAAGGTCCAGGGTTCGACCCCCTGACGACCCACCCAAAGATCGTTAAAGCGACTGGTTTAGGCTGGTCGCTTTTTTGTTGACCTCGCACGGGGTCGAACCCGTCGGGGCGCGGAGCTGAGGAAATGCGTAAGCATTTGCCAGCGCAGCGCGCAAGGCGCGAAGCGCCGCAGTGACCGCCTGCGCAGCAGGCTGACCCCCTGACGGCCCACCAAAGCATGTTAAAGCGACTGGCTTAGGCTGGTCGCTTTTTTGTTAACCTCGCATGGGGTCGAACCCGAAAGGGCGCGGCCGCTTTCACAGATTGAGTCTACCCTGGGGATCGGTGAAACCGTCAGTACCCTCCTTGAGTTTCTTCTCGTCTGCCTTCACGCGACGCTCGAGCTTTTTTGTATCCTCGGCAGGCGGTAGGTTCTCGGGAACAATTCCGCGGTCGATGAGGCTGCCACGCACGCTCGTGTTGTTCTCGACGTGTTCTTGTTTGATCTGGTCCAGACCGTACAAGTCGTGTTCCTCGGCGTTGAAGGCCGTCATCGAGTTCGTGAGGTCCTTTGCTTTGATGAGGACATCGGCTAACCTGTCCGCCAATGCCGCGCTCTTGGGTACGCCGAGCTGCTGCTTCATTTCCGCCGTGCTTCTGCCGCCGAATAACGCCTCATCGCCCTTCGACTTGATGATCGCGAATCCTTTGGAGTCCACGCCGCGTTTGAACGCAATACCCGAGAGCTGTTTCTCTGAATCGGATAGCGAGTGGCGCGCCTGCAAGCGCTGAATCTCTGCGAAGCGCTGCTCTATGAGCTCTTGGCGGCGCGTCTGCACGGCAAAGTATGCCTGGGCGAGCGCGATCTCTGGCTTGTTTGAATCTCCGTTCTGTGCGATTAAATAGCATGCATAGCGCGTAAGTTTGTAGTCTTTAACCGCGCGAGCGGCGACACCGGCAGTTACCATTTTCGTGGTGTCACGAAAATGGGAATCAACTGGAGTTTTGTTTGTTTCGCACGAGACTTTTGCCCTCTTAACAACTTCGGCGAAGTTCTCCCATCGAGTGTACCCCATGGGTTCCATTAAATCGCGTGCGAGCCAATACTCAACGCCGTCTTCCACATGGGCGTAGCTGTCAAGTTCGACACGCCATTTCTCGATATCCCTGCTGTCCATATCTCCTCCTCGCTGGTCTATTTTCTATGCGGGCTTTGCCCGCTCTATATTCAGAATAAGGATACGCTGTCGTGCGGACACGAATGGGCCCCGTGCTGCTTCAAGCTCACGGGGCCCATGGATATCGATTGATTGTGTTCTGCTTTAGATAGGTGTCCGGTTTAATCCGCTCGATAGTGCGATCCGAGACTTTCGGTCCGCTTACGCATGGCTTTGACCATCTCCGTCGACAGCTGAATCTGCGACTGTAGGCGGGCGAGGGCTGCGATCTCGCTGTCATCGGCATGCGGCTTGCTCAGCGCCATGGCCTTGTCTTGCAGGCTTTCAAGCTGTTGCAGGGCCTCGGATAGGCCTGTTTCGGTCCTGTTGATCATGCAATAGGTGCTCATCGTGTGCCTAAGGCTGTGTGTCAGGCGATCGGCATCTGTTGTGGCAATGCCGTACTGGGGGAGGGTGATATCCGTCTTCAGGGCCGCTTCAGGCTCTTTCTGCGCTGTGAGGGCTGCCGATGCGCCCGCGATACGTCCGAATACGATGCCGTTGGCGCTTGACAGGCCGCCAATGCGATCGGCGCCGTGCATACCGCCTGTTGCCTCGCCACAGGCGTAGAGGCCCTCAACGCCCGTGTACGCGGTCTTGTCGATCTTGATACCGCCGTTAGCGGCGTGGGCATACATCGCAACGCGCATCTCGTCAGTCGGGGCGATGCCGTGCTCGTCTTGCAGCCAGGTGGCAAAGGTCTGCACAAACTCTGGGACATCCTCGCGGGGGAAGCCGTAGTGGAGTGCCAGGCCTTCGGCACCAGCCTGATCGATGACGAGATCGATAGCCCGGGAGGCCAAGCGTGACGTGAAGGGACCATATCCAGAGCGTTGCTCGAGCAGGTCGTCTAGCTTGTCATCGGCAATATCTGCCGGCTGGTCGAACTTGACATAGCGCCAGGTTTTCTCGTTGAAGACCAGGTTACGCTTGGGCTCGATGAAGCCGGGCATCATCTGCATGAACTCTATATTAGTAAGCGATGCGCCGTGCGCCAGTGCGATGGCCTGTGATGAGCTGAGCACGTCGGCGGAAGTGAGGCTTCGCTCGAACAGGCCACCCGTGCCACCGGCTGCGATGACCGTGGCCTTGGCAGCAAAGGGCGCGATTCGATTTTCGGTGAGGTCGTAGAGCACGGTTCCGGTTATTCTGCCGTTCGTATCCTCAACAAGGTCGATAAGCTCATGGCGCGGGATCAGGCGAATGCCAAGCGACTCGATATGGGCCGTTAGAGCGTCCTCAAGGGGCTTGCGGGTGAGGCCGCGCCACATGCGCGTCTTGTGGTCAAAGCAGGGGATAAACTGCTTTTGCTGAGCGCTCTCGGCGCTTTGCGGATGCTGGAGTTCAACGCCCAGGTCTTGCTCGAGCCATGTAATTGCCCGGGGAATGCCGTGGACGAATGTCTGGACGAGTTCGGTGTCGGCAACACCGCCGCCGACGGTCTGGATGGTGTCGATGAGGTCCTGTTCATCGTCTTCGTCGACGGGACCGATGAGGCCGAGGCCCCAGGTACCCGGGAAGAAGCTCGATCCACTCATGGTCTTGCCGGCGCTTGCCACAGTGACGGTTGCACCCGTGCGTGCCGCTTCGATGGCGGCGCAAAGGCCCGCAATGCCAGCTCCAATTACCAGTACATCAGTCGATTCCATCGGATTCCTTTCTCGTCCGGCGCATTGTCGCACGGGTGATCGGCAATGGGGCCGCAAAGACCCGGCAAATCGGTAAAGGGCAAATATGGCAGGTGGGCGTCATGGACGCTCTGACGCTCCATCTCATCACATCTTGTATTTCGCCCCAGCTGATATATCGGCATTAGCTACCCTGCGCCAGCGCAAACAAAAAGAGCCGCTACCTCGAAAGGTAGCGGCTCCAAAGCTCAACGATATGAGCATCGCGCGGGCGCGATTAGGCCTTGAGGGCCTCCTCGACGGCGACAGCGCAAGCGACGGTGGCACCGACCATGGGGTTGTTGCCCATGCCGATGAGACCCATCATGTCGACGTGCGCAGGCACGGAGGAAGAACCGGCGAACTGGGCGTCGGAGTGCATGCGGCCCATGGTGTCGGTCATGCCGTAAGAGGCAGGGCCGGCGCCCATGTTGTCCGGGTGCAGGGTACGGCCAGTGCCGCCACCAGAAGCGACGGAGAAGTACTTCTTGCCAGCCTCGATGCGCTCCTTCTTGTAGGTGCCAGCGACGGGGTGCTGGAAGCGCGTGGGGTTGGTGGAGTTACCGGTGATCGAGATGTCGACGTTCTCGTGCCACATGATGGCAACGCCCTCGCGGACGTCGTCGGAGCCGTAGCAGTTAACGGCAGCGCGGGGACCATCGGAGTAGGGGATGGTCTCGACGACCTTGAGCTCGCCCGTGTAGTAGTCGAACTGGGTCTTCACATAGGTGAAGCCGTTGATACGGGCGATGATCTGGGCGGCGTCCTTGCCCAGACCGTTGAGGATAACGCGCAGCGGCTTCTTGCGAGCCTTGTTGGCGTTCAGAGCCAGACCGATAGCGCCCTCAGCGGCAGCGAAGGACTCGTGGCCGGCCAGGAAGGCGAAGCACTCGGTGTCGTCGGAGAGCAGCATAGCGCCCAGGTTGCCGTGGCCCAGACCGACCTTGCGGTCCTCGGCGACGGAGCCGGGGACGGTGAAGGCCTGGATGCCCTCGCCGATGATGGCGGCAGCCTCAGAAGCGGACTTGGCCTGTCTCTTATACACATCTG
>CABSMZ010000098.1 GCA_902478875.1 uncultured Collinsella sp. | reverse complement strand
GGAGATGTGTATAAGAGACAGGAGCGCGACGTTGCCCTGTCCGCTGCCGCCGAGGCCCATGCGCGCGAGCTTGTTGCCGCCGCCATTGAGGCAGCCGGCGGTGCTGCCACCACGAGCGTGCTGCGCGAGGCCCTGGGTGTGTCGCGCAAACGTGCCATCAGCATCTTGGAGCACCTGGATGCCGTGCGCTTTACGGTGCTCGACAAGGATGCCGGCGGCCTGAGGTCCCTGCGCTAGGCCGGTCACTCGCTCCCGCCTCCTCAGTTGCGGTGAAATAGTTCCTATTTGGAGGCTTTGGCAGCAAATACAGGAACTATTCCACCGCAACTTCTTGTTCGTCTTTTTGGGATGGAGCCGTTTCGGTTTGGTAAAATACCGCCGCACTTGGGAACGGATGGGCTCCGGTGGGCTCCGCGGTCCTCAAAACCGTTGCGAGGCGTGCAAAACGTCTTGGATGTGTTCGATTCACATACGTTCCCGCCATACGCTACCAGCGCTTTTGTGCTCGCGGTCTTGCTGCGTGCCGCAAGGGCGCTGTTTTGTTTTTGCACGAGCTTCTCGTAGCGCTGCTATTTCGGTGGCTGTATTTAGCTTCGTGCATCGGGTTTCGAGCATGCCGATGGAGGTGTTTTGCCGTATGACTACCGTAAGACGTGCCGATCTTTCTTGTGTCGTCCAAGCGGGTGGGCTGTCCTCGCGCATGGGCTGTGATAAGGCTCGCATGGCGTTTTGCGGCGAGCCGCTCATCGAACGCGTGCTGGGTCGGCTGGCGCCAGTTGCCGGCGAGTTGGTCGTGACGACTTCGCGTCCCAGCGAGCTTGCCTACCTTGAGGAGCGCGCGTTTGGCGGCCTGGTGCCGCGAATAGTGTCGGACCTTGAGGGGCCGGCGGGCGCCATGCGCGGCATCGCGAGTTCGCTGACTGCGGCCCGGCTGCCTCTCGTTGCTATCGTCGCCTGTGATATGCCGTTTGTCTCTTCGGAGCTAATCGGTGCCCTTGCTGGCTGTGTTGAGGCCGAGGCGCTCGACGTGTGCGTGCCGCGCGAGGAGCGGGGAATTGAGCCGCTTTGCGCCGTCTGGCGCCGTGACGCGTGTGCGCCGGTTGCCCAAGAGCTGCTCTCCTGCGACCGACAGCGCATTCGCTGCCTGATCAATCGCGTTCAGGCCGGTTATATGGATGAGCCGCAGATCGTTAAGGCCGCGGGCTCGACGCTCTGCTTCGAGAACGTCAATACGCCCGAGGAGTTTGCGGCGGCCGAGTTACTCGCCTAGACGATTGGAGTTGCCATGTCTCACGATATTTGTCCCGACACGGGAGAACCTTGCACTTGCGACGGGTCCGAACCCTGTACCTGCGGTTGCGGTGGCTGTGGACATACTGCGGAAGAGGAAGCGGCCGCCGCGGCGTATCGCGATGCACACCGCGAAGGCCCGTCCGGTGATGCTCTCGACCATGAACGCAAGATCATCGTTTCGTTCGATAGCACCTTCGATGTGATGGAATGCGAACAGCTGTGTCTTGCCGCCGGTGTGCCCGGGCGCATCATGCCGCTGCCCGGCTCCATCACCGCCGGCTGCGGGCTGTGCTGGGCCATGCCGTTCTCGGGCGATGCACTCGCCGCCTTCCGCGCTGCCACCGAAGGCCGCATAACCCCCGCCGACTACCATCAGCTCGTCCTCTAACCACCAACATCACCACAAAGGTGCCTGCCCCCAATGTGGTGGTTTGGAACATGTGGACGAAACAGGTTTGAAACACGGGTTTTGCATGTCGGGCATTCAAAAACGCTTCTACCTGCATCGTAATCAAAACGAAACATCTGCCCGTCTGCTTATGCGAAACTTTCCCGCAACAGTGCGATATTATCCATACTCGATAAAGTTCGCGGCGCATAGGGTGCCGCGATCAACATTTTTCGTTTCCCATCATTGGAGGAAGCATGAGCTACACGCAGAAAGTTCTCGAAGAGCTCAAGGCCCGCTATCCCGAGCAGCCTGAGTTCATCCAGGCCGCGACCGAGATCCTCGGCACCATCCAGCCGGCGCTCGACGCCCACCCCGAGTACGAGGAGGCCGCCCTGCTGGAGCGCCTCGTCGAGCCCGAGCGCATCGTCATGTTCCGTGTTCCCTGGGTCGACGACCAGGGCAAGGTTCAGGTCAACCGCGGCTATCGCGTCGAGTTCAACTCTTCCATTGGACCCTACAAGGGCGGTCTGCGCTTTAACCCGACGGTCACCCTGGGTATGCTCAAGTTCCTGGGCCTGGAGCAGATCCTCAAGAACAGCCTGACCACCCTTCCCATGGGCGGCGGCAAGGGCGGCTCCGACTTTGACCCCAAGGGCAAGTCCAACAACGAGATCATGCATTTCTGCCAGTCCTTCATGACCGAGCTCTATCGCCACATCGGCCCCAACACCGACGTTCCTGCCGGCGACCTGGGCGTTGGCGGCCGCGAGGTTGCCTACCTGTTCGGTCAGTACAAGCGCCTGACCAACGAGTGGACCGGCGTCCTCACCGGCAAGGGCCTCTCCTTTGGCGGCTCGCTCGCCCGTACCGAGGCCACCGGCTACGGTCTGGCCTACTTTGTGGACGAGTACCTCAAGAGCCGCGGCGACTCCTTCGAGGGCAAGAACGTCGTCGTGCACGGCTCCGGCAACGTCGCTATCTACGCCGTCCAGAAGGTCTCCCAGCTCGGCGGCAAGGTGCTGGCCTGCTCCGATACTCACGGCTGGGTCGAGGATCCCGACGGCATCGACTACACTGTGCTCGAGCACGTCTACAACAAGAAGCGCTCCGGCCACGACAAGGGCGTTACGCTCGCTATGTACGTTGACGAGAAGCCCAACGCCGTGTGGCACGAGGGCGACGGCCGTGGCGTTTGGCAGCTGCCCTGCGACATCGCGCTGCCCTGCGCTCGCGAGAACACGCTGCTGCTCGAGGATGCCCAGGCGCTCGTCGCCAACGGCTGCAAGGTGGTCGGCGAGGGCGCGAACATGCCCACGACCATCGAGGCCACGACTTACTTCCAGGAGAACGGCGTTGCCTTTATGCCCGGTAAGGCTGCCAACGCCGGCGGCGTGCTCGTGTCCGGCCTGGAGATGAGCCAGAACGCCGAGCACCTGTCCTGGACCTTCGAGGAGGTCGACGGCAAGCTCGAGCAACTCATGCGCGGCATGTTCCACAACGTGGACGACACCGCCAAGGAGTATGGCCAGGAGGGCAACTTTGTCATGGGCGCCAACATCGCCGGCTTCCTGAAGGTCGCCGACGCCATGCTCGCCCAGGGCGTCTGCTAAATCTTCGCTCGATATAGCATGTGATGAGGCTCCCAGCTATCCGGCTGGGAGCCTTTTCTATCCCGGAGGACTCTTCATAACTTGCGGTGAAATACGGACTGTTTAGCGTACCAGAACGGCTAATCAGTCCGTATTTCACCGCAAGTTATGGATGGGTGGGTGGATTTTGTCCTAAAACGGTGTGCGGCCCCTCGTTTGGTACACTTAAAAGTACTGGACAAGTGGAGAGATGGGGGAGAACGTGCTCAAGTTCGGTACCTACGTCCGTGTTGGAAACGCGGCCGAAGCCTATGAGCTCTTGCAGAAGAACCGCAACAACAAGATTGTGGGCGGTGGCATCTGGATGCGCCTGGGTTCGCGTCGTGTGGCGACGGCGATTGACCTTTCGGCCTGCGGACTCGATCAAATCGAGGAGACCGAGACCGAGTTTCGCATCGGTGCCATGTGCACCCTGCGCCAGCTCGAGCGTCATGTCGGGCTCAATGCGCTTGTCAACAATGTCTTTGAGTTCGCCGTCCACGACATCGTGGGCGTGCAGCTGCGCAATACCGCCACGGTGGGCGGCAGCATCTACGGCCGCTTTGGCTTCTCGGACGCTCTTTCCGCCTTCCTCGCGCTCGATTCCTATGTTGAGCTGACGGGCGCCGGCCGCGTGCCGCTCGCGGAGTTCGTGGACATGGGCTACGTGCGCGACGTGATCGAGCATGTCGTAGTCGTCAAGCACGATTACCGTGCGAGCTATGAGGCCGTGCGCAAGGCCGCGACCGACTTCCCCTCGCTCAACGTCACCGCCGCCTGGTGGGACAACAGCTGGCATGTCACCGTGGGCGCCCGTCCGCTGCGCGCGATCTTGCTGCAGGGCGATGCATGTGGCCTTACCGGCGAGCAGCCTTCCGAGGACGAGCTTCGCGCCCTGGCCGCATCCGTGCGCGCGCTGAGCTACGGCACCAACCTGTGGGGCTCGGCCGACTACCGCCGCCGCATTTCGGCCCCGCTTGCCGTGCAGGCCGTGCGCCGCGCCGCCGGCATCGAGCTTTCTGCCGCGCTTGCCCGCGAGCTCGAGGGCGTGCAGATTCCCAAGTTTGCCACGGACGAGTATTCCTGCCGCCGCGTGCCCGGCGTCGATTCTAGCGAGGTGCGCTAATGGCTGCCAAACTCATCGATCTTTCTTTTACGCTCAACGGCCGCAAGGTCAAGGTTCAGATTGCCCCCGACACCATGCTCTTTTCGCTTTTGCGTGAGCAGGGTTGCGCGTCGGTGCGCTGCGCCTGCGAGACCACCAACTGCGGCCTGTGCACGGTGTGGCTTGACGGCGATCCGGTGCTGAGCTGCTCGGTTCCCGCCGCGCGCGTCGAGGGCCATACCATCACCACGCTTGAGGGCCTTAAGGCCGAATCCGAGGCACTGGCCCGTGCGATGGCTGCCGAAGGTGCCGAGCAGTGCGGTTTTTGCGCCCCCGGCCTCATCATGAACGTGCTGGCGCTTGCCCGCGCCGCCAAGGAGGACCCGAGCCTCGTCGCCACGCGCGAGGAGCTCTCGCGCCAGCTTGCCGGCAACCTCTGCCGTTGCAGCGGCTACGAGAGCCAGCTGCGCGCCATTGTGCGCTTCCTCAATGAGTCTGGCGTGCAGGTGGGCTTTGAGATGCCCGAGCTGCCGGTCAATAACACCAGCTGCGATGGCGTCTCGTATAAGCAGATCACCCACAAGCAGCCCAAGAAGGACTCGAAGGCCCTGCTCGAGGGGCGTCCCGTCTACACGGGCGACTTGGTGCCCGCCGGCGCCCTGATCGTCAAACTCAAGCGCAGCCCCTATGCCCGCGCCAAGATCCGCTCCATTGATACGTCGCGCGCCCTGAAGGTGCCCGGCGTCGTGGGCGTCTACACCTACGAGGACGTGCCCAAGCGCCGCTTTACCATCGCCGGCCAGAGCTATCCGCAGCCGAGTCCCTACGACCGCCTGATTCTCGAGAACCTCGTCCGTTACCAAAACGAGGAGGTGGCGATCGTCGCCGCCGAGACTGAGGAGGCTGCCGACAAGGCGCTCAAACTCATTAAGGTCGACTATGAGGTGCTTGAGCCGCTGCTCGACTTTACCAAGGCACTCGATAACGACATCGTGGTTCACCCCGAGGGCGACGTGACCTTTATGTTCCCGCAGGGCGGCGACGTGCCCCGCAACCTGGTGTGCAGCGGTACCAGCGATTTTGGCAACCTCGACGAGGCATTCGCCCAGAGTGACATCGTCTTTGAGCGCACCTACACCAGCCAGGCCACGCAGACCGCGCCCATGGAAACCTTCCGCGCCTTCGCGACGACCGACGCGTTCGGGCGTATCTCGGTGACCACCTCCACGCAGGTGCCCTTCCACGTGCGCCGCATGGTCGCTCAGTCGCTCGATATCCCGCAGTCGCAGGTGCAGGTCATTAAGCCGCGCATCGGCGGTGGCTTTGGCTCCAAGCAGACGGGCTGCTGCGAGATCTTCGTGGCATTCGTCACCCAGCAGACCGGTCGTCCGAGCTACTGCTGCTACACCCGCGAGGAGACCATCACCGCGGGCAACTCGCGCCACCAGATGCAGATGACCGTTAAGCTGGGCGCCATGAACGACGGCACCATCACGGCCATCGATCTGCACACGCTGTCCAACGCCGGCGCGTATGGCGAGCACGCTACCACGACGATCGGCCTTTCGGGCCACAAGAGCCTGCCTATTTACAACCATGTGAAGGCGAGCCGCTTTAGCTGGGACGCCGTCTACACCAACACCAACCGCGGCGGCGCGTATCGCGGCTACGGTGCCACCCAGGGCCAGTTTGCCGTGGAGAGCGCCGTCAACGAGCTCGCCGACATGCTGCACATGGACCCCGCCGACCTGCGCCTTAAGAACATCGTGCGCGAGGGCGAGATCATGCCGCAGTACTACAACGAGAAGCTCAACGCCTGCGCGCTCGACCGCTGCCTGCTGCGCGCGATGGACATGATCGGCTGGCGCGACAAGCCGCTGGCCGTGGACCTGGGCGACCGCGTGCGCGCCCTGGGCTGTGCGCTCACCATGCAGGGCTCGGGTATCTCCAATGTGGATATCGCCGGCATCGACATGCGCCTGGAAGAGGACGGCTTCATTACCATTGGCACCGGCGCCACCGATAACGGCATGGGTGTCGACACGATCCTGGCGCAGATTGCCGCCGAGGAGCTGGGCGTGGAGAGCTCGCTGATCGTGGTGCGCGGCGTGGACACCGACGTGTCGCCGTTTGACGCCGGCTCGTACGCGAGCTCGGGCACGTACGTGACAGGTCTGGCAGCCAAGAACGCCGCGACCGAGCTGCGTGAGAAGATCTGCGCCAAGGCCGCCCGGATGTGGGACGTGGACGCCGCCGACGTGGTCTTCGATGGTCAGTACGTGCGTCTGTCCGACGAGCGTGCCGCGCGTGAGCAGAACCGCTACCTCACGCTGCGCGACTTTGCCAACCTGTGCGTCAAGAACATCGCAGGCGGCGACGCGCTCACCTCGCATGCCTCTGCCTGCCTGCCCGTTTCGCCCCCGCCGTTTATGGCCGGCATTGCCGAGGTCGAGGTCGACAAGGCCACCGGCAAGGTGACTGTGGTGGACTACGCGGCGGCTGTGGACTGCGGCACCGTGATCAACGAGGCGCTCGCGCGCGTCCAGGCCGAGGGCGGCATTGCCCAGGGTATCGGCCACGCGCTCTACGAAATCGTCGAGCATGATGAGCGCGGCCGCCTGCGCACCGGCAACTTTATGAGCTACAAGCTGCCCACGCGCCTGGATATCGGCAGTATTCGCGTGGCCTTTGAGCCTGTCTCTTATACACATCTCCGAGCCCACGAGACCGTA
>CABSMZ010000097.1 GCA_902478875.1 uncultured Collinsella sp. | reverse complement strand
GATGTGTATAAGAGACAGCGATGTCCTCGCCCTGCTTATGGCGCATGCCGGCAGCGTGCTCACGCGCGAACGCATCGCGCACGAGGCGCTGGGCTACGAATATGTAGGCGACACCAACAACGTCGACGTGCACATCGCGCACCTGCGCGCCAAGATCGAAGACGCCGGCAGCGCCCGCATCATCCAGACCGTGCGCGGGGTGGGCTATGTCTGCCGCGCGTAACGCCGAGGCCAAGCGCGTCACCTCCATCGCCCGCGCCATCAACTGGGGCTATATGTGGCGCCGCCTGATAAGCTACGTCTGGCTCGATCTGCTGCTGATGGTGATTGCGGCGGCGATCCTTGTCTATGGATACAACCAGACGCTGCCCAACGGCGCGTTTACCGCAGGATGGATCCCCAGCGCCACCGTTCGCGGCATGACGCTGACGCCCGCGCGCGGCTGGGACCTGACAACGCTCACCTATACCGTCGAGCTTGCGCGTACCACCAAGACTTTCCCCCTCGCGCAGGACCTCGTCACACTATGGCCTCTCTACCTTGTCGTTGTGGGTTGGCAGGTCATCAGCGTGCTCAACATGCTCGGCGGCGCCCGCCGCGTGCGCCGCACCATGGCGCCGCTCAACGATCTGGCCCTGCGCGTGGACGAACTCGGCCGCATGCAACTCGCCGGCGGCAAAATGGAAACGCTGGAGCAGGCCATCGAGCGCGCAAGCGTCGACTCGCCGAGCGTCACTACCGGCGACGCCGACCTGGCAAGCATCGAGGTCGCACTCAACCGCCTGCTGCGTCAGATGCAAGAGGCCAAGCTGCAGCAGATGCGCTTTGTCAACGACGCGAGCCACGAGCTGCGCACGCCCATCGCGGTGATTCAGGGCTACGTGAACATGCTCGACCGCTGGGGTAAGGACGACCCGGACGTGCTGGCGGAATCCATCGCGTCCCTTAAAGCCGAAAGCGAGCACATGCAAGAGCTTGTGGAGCAGCTGCTGTTTTTGGCGCGCGGCGATGCCGGGCGCACGGTCCTGCGGCGCGCGCATACCAACTTGGCTGCACTGGTCAGCGAGGTATGCGAAGAATCGCAGATGATCGATACCGAGCACACGTATCGGCTGGCTTCTGACGCTGCGCTTGCCAGCGACCCGCGCTGCGATGCGCCCGTCGACGTGGCGCTCGTGAAGCAGGCTCTGCGCGTGATCGTGCAAAACGCCGCCAAGTACTCGGATGCGGGAACGACCGTCACATTTGGCATAACGCCGGATGCGGGCGCGGGCACGATCGACATAAGTGTTGAGGACGAGGGCATCGGCATGAACCAGGAATCCGCAGCTCACGCGTTTGAACGGTTCTACCGCGCCGACAACGCACGCGATGCCGGCGCGCAGGGCTCGGGTCTGGGGCTTGCCATTGCCAAGTGGATCGTCGATAGCCATGGCGGCGTC
The DNA here is from genome assembly GCA_902478875.1 of uncultured Collinsella sp. Lineage (GTDB taxonomy): Bacteria > Actinomycetota > Coriobacteriia > Coriobacteriales > Coriobacteriaceae > Collinsella. The sequence continues at coordinate 5,736 of CABSMZ010000097.1, read as the reverse complement.
ATTGGCGTGACCTCAGTCGAGGGCGTCGGCAGCCGCTTTACGATTCGCCTGCCACGATAGGAAGCCCCTCGGCATAAATAAAGGGATAGGGCCACGCGACCCTATCCCTTTTTGCCAGCTATGGCAGCTTGTGCGCTACTCGCGGCACAGGTGCACGGCGAAACCGGCGAACTCGCGCTTAAAGTACACGAGCTTGGTACCACCGTCGGGCAGCAGCGCGCGCGACTCTTCGTTGACCTCGAGCCCGCGCTCGGCAAACCACTTCTCAGCTGCATCGATGTCGTTAACGGCAAAGCCGATGTGGCCCTTGGTGCCACGACCGTTCTGCTTCATGATCTCGACCAGCGAATCGTTGAAGTACGAAACCGGGGTCTCGATGACGGGCAGGCCCATCATCGTCGAGAACAGCTCCGCGATCTCCAGGGCGTCTGCCGGGTCGGTGGCGTTAATGCCCACATGGGCAACGCGCATACCAAAGAGCTCTACCGGGTTGGCGTTCTGCTCACTCATGCAGTCAGCGCCTACTGAGCCATGACGTCGAGAACGGCCTTCTCGGCGGCAACGCGGTTCATGCCGGTCATGAAGGGCACGCCACTCACGTACGGGCAGGTGAGGCCCTCGGGGGCAACGGTGGTGGCGATCAGCAGGTCAGCGCCCTCGTCGCAGTAATCCTTGGCCTCGGAGATGGCGCACTGCACGATCTCGTACTTGTCGGCATAACCGTTGGCGTCGAGCAGAGTAGCGACCTTCTGGGCAACGAGCGTGGAAGTAGCAGCGCCAGCACCGCAAGCCAAAACGATCTTCTTCATAGGTAATGTCTCCCTTCATGGTTTACTTTAGGTAAGTGTACCGCAGCGAGCGATGGCACTCGGCCTCGATGAGCTTTTATGCCAGTTTGCTTGCGCGCTGCGTATAATACATCTAGTACGTGTTGTCATACCGCTCGCTTTATGAGCGACTAAGGACCCTAATATGCCCGATTCCCGCACCCTCTGGACCGCCGTCGTTATCATCTGCATCGCCGTGTCGGTGTTCTTTAGCGTCAAAAAACGCACCACGTTTAAACGCCTGCAGCAATTGATGGCCGCCAAGCAGTGGGACGAGTTCGATCGTTTGCTCGACGGCAAACTCACCAGCATGCTGTACCCACGCTACAACCGCGACTACCTGCGCCTGAACTCCTATCTGCTGCGCGAGGACCACGAGCGCGCCAGCGAGATGTTCGACCTGCTGCTGGGACTCAACCTGCCCAAGATGCAGCGCGTCGACCTGGTCATTAAGGCCTTTAACTACTACGTTGGCCAGGAGGACCGCAAAAAGGCCAAGGAGTTGCTGCACGAGATCAAGGGCTTTGAGGGCGGTCAGGCCGAGGCAGTCGCACACGAATGCCAGCTGATGTACGACACGATGATCCTCAAGCGCCACAACGACATTCCCGAGCTGGAGCGCATGCTCGAGGATGTCGGCGACGACCCGGTCAAGCGCTGCCGACTGGAGTACCTGCTGGCCCTGCAGTATCAAAACAAGGGCGACGAGGCAAAGTTCCAAGAGTTCCTGGAGAAGTCGGGCCAACACTCGATGGCCGTCAACGCGTAACGGACGGCTTGTGCTAGACTTCTAGTCTCACGGGGGCGTGGCGGAATTGGCATACGCAGGAGACTTAAAATCTCTCGCCGCAAGGATTGTGGGTTCGAGTCCCACCGCCCCTACCATGTGATTGCTTGCGAGCCCGTGTTCCCCAGGGATGCGGGCTCGCTTCTTTTGGACGCCGTCAACTGCAGAGCAGCTCATTTGGGACGGGGCTTTTTTGACTACTTTTTCCGCCCACCCAATGAGTTTCCTACCACATTTTCCGATGGAAAAACGTGGTTGTCTCGCACATTTTCCGATGGAAAAACGTGGTTGTCTCGCACATTTTCCGATGGAAACACCCAAATGGCCTTATACTAACCGAGAGGGTTGGGAGGCAATATGCAGCGACAGCTTATGAGTGAACTTATCGCTTGGAAATCAAGGGCGAATCGCAAACCTCTCTTGCTTAAGGGAGCCCGCCAGACAGGAAAGACTTGGCTTCTTAACGAATTCGCAAGCCAGCAGTATCGAAACGTCATTCGTTTTGACTTTATGCTCGAGCCGAGCACACGCTCACTGTTCGATGGGAACCTCGACCCCAAGCGCATCATCTCCCAGATAGAACTCCTACGTGGCCAAACCGTAACGCCGGAAGACACGCTCATCATCTTCGACGAGATCCAAGAGGCGCCACGCGGGATCACCTCGCTCAAGTACTTCAACGAGCTTGCACCCGAATACCACATCGTAGCAGCCGGTTCCTATATGGGCCTCGCGCTCCGACGCGAAAACGAGTCATTTCCCGTCGGCAAAATCGACCAGCTCACCATGCGTCCCATGGGGTTTGCTGAGTTCGTTCGTGCTGTCGACGGCAACCCGCTCGCCGACGCCATCCTTGCCGCAGACATGAACCTTCTAGCAAACGTTACCGAAAAGCTCGAGCACTTGCTCAAGGAATACCTTGTTGTCGGCGGTATGCCCGAAGTTGTCTCCACTTTCGCCGAGACACGCGATTTCATCGAAGCCCGAAGGCTTCAGCAGCAAATCATCGAGGCTTACGAATCCGATTTTGGCAAACATGCACCCGCCCGCATCGTCGAGCGCATGAGGTTGGTTTGGAAATCCCTTCCCGGCCAGCTTGCAAAGGAGAACAAGAAGTTTGTCTATGGCGCCCTTCGCCCCGGAGCGCGCGCACGCGATTTCGAGGAAAGCCTCCAGTGGCTCACGGACTACGGAATCGTTCATAAGGTGCCACGTGTCTCCGCTCTAAAGGCGCCGCTCTCGAGCTATGAAGACCTCTCGGGCTTCAAACTGTTCTGCATCGACACCGGCATCCTCGGAGCGCTCTCCGGTCTCTCTCCGGCCATCGTTCTTAACAGATCCGCTGTTTTTACCGAGTTCAAAGGTTCGCTGACCGAACAATACGTCGCGCAGGAGCTTTTGCTCCAGGACAAAACTCCCGCGTATTGGTCCTCTACCTCTGGCAATGCCGAAACCGACTTTGCCATCGACCATGCGGGAACTGTGCTTCCGCTTGAGGTCAAGGCGGCAGAGAACCTTAAAGCGAAGAGTCTGAAAATAGCCTGCGAAAAATTCAAACTCGAGCGTTGCGTGAGGAGCTCCCTGGCGGCATATAGAGACGAGGGCATGCTCGTCAATATTCCGCTTTGGGAGATTGGGCAAATCGACAAGCTGGCATAGGCGCTGTGGGGACGCCCCGCAAGGACTGTCCCCAGGTGCCGGCTGTTGAGTTGCGGTGGAATAGGGACTGTTTGGTGCCCGAAAGGGCGATTGTAGTCCGTATTTCACCGCAACTTATTTAGAGGGCGCTGAGGCTGGGGGTCCAGGCGATGGTGGGAGTCGCGCCGTCGAGAACCTCGTTGATGGTGGCGACCATGCCAGCGAGTAGGCTGTTCTCGCTTACGGTGAGCGCATCGTAGCCACCGGCGCGCATGAGCTCGCGAATCACCACGGCGCCGGCCAGAATCACGCCCGCGCGCTTGGGCTGCACGCCCGGCAGCGCAGCGATACCCTCCACATCCAGCGTAGATATACGATCGATGGCGGCCGAGATCTGCTCCATCGAAAGCTCGCGCAGGTGCACAAAGCTCGAGTCGTACGGCTCCAGTTCGTGGACCAGCGCCACGAGCGTGGTGACGGTACCGCCCACCGCGACGAGGCGCTCGGCGCGCTCAAAGTCGACAGGCAGGCCCTCAAAGTAAGCCCCGAACTGCTCGCCCGCCCATACGCCAGCGGCGGCAAGTTCACTGTCCGTTGGCGGCAGCGCCGAGAAAAACCGCTCCGTCACGCGACGGCAACCGATGTCCAGTGAGCGCGTTCCCTCCAGCGCAAAGACCCCGCGCTCCGGTGCGTACACACCCGTCGCGAGCTCCGTGGAGCCACCGCCCGAATCGGCGACGATGATGCGCTCGCCGGCAAAGTCGTGCGCCACGCCAAAAAACGTCAGGCGCGCCTCGACTTCTCCTGGAATCACCTGCGGCTCGAGACCCAGCTCGCGCAGGCCGTCCAGCAGCAGCGCGGCGTTGGACGCATCGCGCGCGGCACTCGTGCACGTGGCGCAGACGCACGCGGCCCCAAAGGCACGCGCCTCGTCCACAAACATGCGGCATGCGGCGAGCACGCGCTCGACCGCCGCCTCGCAAAAGCGGCCCGTCGCATCCACGCCCTCGCCCAGATCGGTAATCTCGGTATGCTTGGACGATTCCACGATCGCCCCGCCCTCGACCTGCGCTAGCACTAGTCGCGACGACACCGTTCCCAGGTCGATCGCGGCCACCTTATATCGTTTGCAATTTGTCATTGCGGGCTCCCCTCCGGGCGCTATTTGCCGTTGGACACGACCGTCTGGCCCTCGACGCCGTTAAATCCAAACAGCATGTCGAACGCCTGGATGTACCACGGCGCGTCCTTGCCGACTTCTTCGATTTCCTTGGCAACTTCGCTGGCCTTCTTGGCGTTCGACGACTTCTGGCTCGACGAGGCATCCGAATCGTCATCCAGACCCTGCACTTCAATCCTCTTCTCGCCGGGCATCGCCATGCCCAGTTCCCGTGCCCGATCCTTAATGCCCTCTTCCGAGAGCCACTTGTCAGTGTCTTTTTTCATCTCATCTTTGTATTGCTCGCGAATCTCGACCTGCTTGGCCAAGATGTCGTTCGAGCGTTTTGCCACGTATAGGTCGCGCACGGGGAAATACAGGCTCACGAGCGCAAGCGCCACCACGATACCGATAAACAGCGGGCGTAGAGAACCGTGCGTAAAGTCATAGATTGCCTTAACCGCCGCGTTGTCGTTGGCGTAGCGCATAAAGTCCGAGCCCGAAAGACGGCTCGAAGGCCTGCTCGCTTTGTCGTGCGTCTGGGCCGAGGGACGCGACGGATGCGACGAACGTGTCGGGCGTACTGGTCCATCTGTCGAAGTATTCACTTGAGCATTGGGGCGCGAGGTGCTTGTCGGGCGCTGCGCGGAGCGGTCGGCACCGGCGTAGGCGGACCCACCGAGCTGCACCGTGCGCGCACGGCGAAGCGACGGCTCACGCGAACCGGCGGAATAGTACCTGTTGTCGTAAATCTGATCCATGTGCGCCTTGTGCGGTTGAGGTTTGTTTGCGCTAAGTATTCTAGTTATAGCACGAGCGCGCGCGCCACCTTCGACAGCCTTTGCTCGACATAAAAAAGGCGCTGAGCCATATGGCCCAGCGCCCAATGGCGGCCATCAGAAGTGGAACGGAGCCGAGTCAACCCCGCCCCCCGCGAGCGCCACTTGTTTAGCGAATGTTGTAGAACGCGGCCTTGCCGGCGTAGCGCGCGCTGCCCTCGAGCTCGTCCTCGATGCGGATGAGCTGGTTGTACTTGGCAATACGGTCGCTGCGGCACGGGGCACCCGACTTAATCTGGCCGGCGTTGACGCCCACGACCAGGTCGGCGATCGTGGAGTCCTCGGTCTCGCCGGAACGGTGGCTCACGATGCAAGCATAGCCGGTCTCCTTGGCGGTTTCGATGGCCTCAAGCGACTCGGTGAGCGTGCCGATCTGGTTGACCTTGACTAGAATCGCGTTGGCAGCGCCCAGTTCGATGCCCTTCTTGAGGCGCTCGGTGTTGGTACTGTCTCTTATACACATCTCCGAGCCCACGAGACCGTACT
>CABSMZ010000096.1 GCA_902478875.1 uncultured Collinsella sp. | reverse complement strand
GCTCGGAGATGTGTATAAGAGACAGATCGTGGACGGCGACATGCCCTCCATCATGGCCGGCCTGTGCTGCGGCGAGCCCAACATCCTGGGCTGGGATATCCTGCGCAACCACACCACCGCCTTTGTGTCCTGCCCCGACTGGGTCACCGCTCGCGGCATGCGCACCCTGGGCGCTCCCGAGAAGGGCGACCCGCGCGTCATCTCCGGCGAGTCCGGCGCGGTGACCACCGGCCTGGTCGAGACCCTCATGCTCGATCCCGAGTACGCCGAGCTCAAGGAGCTCATCGGCCTGGACAAGACGAGCTCCGTGCTCTGCTTCTCCACCGAGGGCGACACCGACCCCGACCAGTATCGCCGCATTGTTTGGGAAGGCGAATATCCCACTTGCTAATCGTTGGGGCGGAGTAAATAGGTATCGCTCCGCCACCTCACAGGTAGATTCCTTCGTTTGAAAGGTTATGAACAATGGCTAAAGAACTCGATTTCGACGCAATCAAGGCTGCTGCTGAGTCTCATCGTGCTGATATGACTCGCTTCCTGCGCGCTATGATTTCCCACCCCTCTGAGTCCTGCGAGGAGGGTGAGGTTGTCGCCTGCATCAAGGCCGAGATGGAGAGCCTTGGCTATGACGAGGTCAAGGTCGACGGCCTGGGCAACGTCATGGGCTTTATGGGCGAAGGCGACAAGATCATCGCCATCGACTCCCACATCGACACCGTCGGTATCGGCAACATCGAGAACTGGGACGCCGATCCCTATGAGGGCTACGAGACCGACGAGATCATCTACGGCCGCGGCGGCTCCGACCAGGAGGGTGGCATGGCTTCTGCTACCTACGCTGCCAAGATGATGAAGGACATGGGCCTCATCCCCGAGGGCTACAAGATCATGGTCGTCGGCACCGTCCAGGAAGAGGACTGCGACGGCATGTGCTGGCAGTACATCTACAACAAGGACGGCATTAAGCCCGAGTTCGTCATTTCCACCGAGCCCACCGACGGCGGCATCTATCGCGGTCACCGCGGCCGCATGGAGATCCGCGTCGACGTTCACGGCACCTCCTGCCACGGCTCCGCTCCCGACCGCGGCGACAACGCCATCTACAAGATGGCCGACATCATCGCCGACGTCCGCGCCCTCAACAACAACGGCTGCGACGAGTCGACCGACATCAAGGGCCTCGTCAAGATGCTCGACCCCAAGTACAACCCCGAGCACTTCGAGGACGCCCGCTTCCTGGGCCGCGGCACCTGCACCGTCAGCCAGATCTTCTACACCAGCCCCAGCCGCTGCGCTGTCGCTGACTCCTGCGCCATCTCCATCGACCGTCGTATGACCGCCGGTGAGACCTGGGAGTCCTGCCTGGACGAGATCCGCAACCTGCCGGCCGCCAAGAAGTACGGCGACGACGTGAAGGTCTCCATGTACATGTACGACCGTCCGTCCTGGACCGGCGAGGTCTACGAGACCGAGGCTTACTTCCCCACGTGGATCAACAAGGAAACCGCTCCGCACGTCAAGGCCCTCGTCGACGCCCACAAGGCCATGTTTGGTGACGAGCGCATCGGCTGCGAGCCCAGCATGGACAAGCGCACCGGTCGTCCGCTGTGCGACAAGTGGACCTTCTCCACGAACTGCGTTTCCATCCAGGGCCGCTACGGCATCCCCTGCGTGGGCTTTGGCCCGGGTGCCGAGTCTCAGGCTCACGCTCCCAACGAGGTTACCTACAAGGACGACCTGGTCACCGCTGCCGCCATGTATGTGGCTGCCCTGAACCTCTACGATCCGAGCCAGGCCGATGGCGACGCCACCGTGTTCCGCGCCGGTCTGACCAACAACAAGATCGATTAGTCCCATTCCTCGATCTTGTTGAGCCGGGGACAGCTCGTGTCCCCGGCACCCCCCTGTTGACTTGGGGCCCGCGGTCGTTATCTCCCATGCTTCCTCAACGGTAGCGGGTCCTCGTCATAGCGCTCTGCATGTTCTAGCCACACGCGCATGCCGGAGCACATCTACTCATTGCGATCGTTTCACCTTTAGAAAGGATATTTACATGGACGCTAAGTTTACCGAGCTCGTCGAGCAGCTGAACGGCCTCGATTTTAAGGGCATGTACGGCAGCGACTTCCTGCACACCTGGGATAAGACCACCGATGAGCTCAAGGCGCTCTACATCGTCGCCGACGCCCTGCGCGAGCTGCGTGAGAACAACGTTTCGTCCAAGATCTTCGACTCGGGTCTGGCCGTCTCCCTGTTCCGTGACAACTCCACCCGTACGCGCTTCTCCTTCTCTAAGGCCGCCAACCTGCTCGGTCTTGAGCTGCAGGACCTAGACGAGAAGAAGTCCCAGATCGCCCACGGCGAGACCGTCCGCGAGACCGCTACCATGATCTCCTTCATGGCCGACGTCATCGGCATCCGCGACGACATGTACATCGGCAAGGGCGACGCCTACATGGCCGAGGTCTCCGAGTCCGTGCAGCAGGCCTACGAGGATGGCGTTCTGGATCACCGTCCCACGCTCATCTCCCTGCAGTCCGATTCCGACCACCCCACGCAGTCCTCTGCCGACATGCTCTACCTCATCAATGAGTTTGGCGGCCTTGAGAACCTCAAGGGCAAGAAGGTTGCCGTTACCTGGGCCTATTCGCCCTCTTACGGCAAGCCGCTGTCCTGCCCGCAGTCGCTGATCAGCCTGCTGCCCCGCTTTGGCATGGACGTCACCCTGGCCCACCCCGAGGGCTACGACCTCATGCCCGAGGTCGTCGAGCGCGCCAAGGGCTATGCCGCCGAGTCCGGCACCACCTTTAAGCAGGTCAACACCATGGCCGAGGCCTTCGAGGGCGCCGACATCGTGATCCCCAAGAGCTGGGCTCCGTTTGCCGCAATGGAGAAGCGTACCAACCTGTACGCCGAGGGCGACGACGCCGGCATCGCAGCGCTCGAGAAGGAGCTGCTCGCTCAGAACGCCACCCATCAGGACTGGTGCTCCACGACCGAGCTCATGGAGAAGACCGCCAACGGCCAGGACACCATCTTTATGCACCCGCTGCCCGCCGACATCTCCGGTGTCTCCTGCGAGCACGGCGAGGTCAACGCCGACGTCTTTGACATGCACCGCGTGGGCATGTACAAGGAGGCCAGCTACAAGCCGTACGCCATCGCAGCCATGATGTTCCTGCAGAAGGTTGCCGATCCCGCCGCTACCCTCAAGGCCCTCGACGAGCGCAACACCGCCCGTTGGTTCCAGGCCTAAAGCTGGGTTGAGGTAAGCCATGTAAAGGGGGCGCTCTGCCAACCGGCGGGGTGCCCCTTTTTGCATCGTGGGCGTGCGGGATAAGCGCTTTCGATGTAGATGCCCCGCGACGCGAGTTATGGGTACGATGGTTTCAGGGGAGGTATCGCCATGAAACTCGGTTGCGTCATTATGGCTTCGGGCGAGGGCAAGCGGTTTGGCTCTAACAAGATGCTTGCCGATATCTATGGCAAGCCGCTGATTGCCCGGACTATCGATTCGGTTCCCCGGGGCTTTGACGTCGTGGTTTCGACGCGTTGGCCCGAGGTCGCCCAGATTTGCGAGGACAAGCATTGCCCGTGCGTGCTGCACGATGGCGAGCTGCGCAGCGAAAGCGTCCGTGCGGGCCTTTCGTGGGGGGCGAGCCGCGGCTGGAAGGGTTGCCTCTTTTTGCCGGGCGACCAGCCGCTCGTGAGTTCGGATTCTTTTGAGGCCATGGTTCGCGCGTTTGATGAGCGTGGCCGCAAGTATCCGGTGCGTCTTGCGTGCAACGGTGAGCCTTCGAGCCCGGTGCTCTTTCCGGCGGAACTGTTCGATGCACTTATGTGTCTTGAGGGTAAGGACGGCGGCGGTTCGATCCTCAAGGACCGTACCGACGTGGTGCTGGTCGAGGCGCGTGCCTACGAGCTGTGGGACGTCGATACCGTCAAGGGACAGCGACGCATAACGGAGCATATCGCCGCCTGCTCGTATTTTGATCGCGTGGCCAACTGCATCAATCAATAAGGAGCAATTATGATCATCATCAAAAACGGCGCACTCGTGACGCCCCAGGGGCTTCGCCGCGCCGATCTTGCCATGGATGGCGATAAGATCGTGCGGATTGCCGCGGCGATTGAGCCGGCCGAGGGCGATACCGTCGAGGATGCTGCGGGCTGCTGGGTGTTCCCGGGCTTTATCGATGGGCACACGCACATGCAGTGCTGGACCGGCATGGATTGGACGGCCGATAGCTTTGAGACCGGCACGCGCGCGGCTGCCTGCGGCGGCACGACGACCATTGTGGACTACGCGACGGCCGATCGCGGCGTGACCATGCCCGATGCCTTGGTCGAGTGGCATCATCGCGCCGACGGCACCTGCACCGCCAACTATGCCTTCCATATGGCGCTTGCCGAGTGGAATGAGCGCAACCGCGCCGATCTTTCGGCCATGCGCGAGGCGGGCGTGTCGTCGTTTAAGACCTACTTTGCCTACGACCATCTGCGCCTGGACGATGCCGAGACGCTCGAGGTGCTGGAGGAGCTCAAGCGCGTGGGCGGTATCCTGTGCGTGCATTGCGAGAACGGCACGTTGGTCAACGCGCTGCAGAAGCGCGTGTTTGAGCAGGGTATCCACGGGCCCGAGGGCCATGCGCTCAGCCGTCCGGACGTGTGTGAGGCCGAGGCCGTGAGCCGCCTGCTGTATCTGGCGCACTTGGCCGGGGACGCTCCGGTCAACGTGGTGCACCTTTCGACCAAGCTGGGGCTCGAGGCCATTCGCGCTGCCAAAGCGCGCGGGCAGAAGAACATCTATGTCGAGACATGCCCTCAGTATCTGATGCTCGACGACACCTGCTATCTGGAGCAGGGCGAGGACGGCTTTGCGGGCGCCAAGTACGTGATGAGCCCGCCGCTGCGCCATGCCGGTGACCGTGCCGCGCTGCGCGAGGCGCTTGTGGCTGGCGAGATCGATACTATTGCGACCGATCATTGCAGCTTTAACCTGCACGGGCAAAAGGACCGAGGACGCGATGATTTCCGCGCGATTCCCAACGGCGGGCCCGGCGTGGAGCATCGTCCCGTTGCGATTGCCACGAGCTTTGAGGGACAGCTGGGTCCCGAGGATCTGTGCCGCTTGATGAGCGAGAATCCGGCGCGCGTTTTTGGCATGTATCCGCGCAAGGGCTGTCTTGCCGAGGGCGCCGATGCCGACGTGTGCGTGTGGGATCCCAAGGCGCGCTGGACCATTCGCGCGGCGACGCAGCATCAGGCCGTGGACTACACGACGCTCGAGGGCTTTGAGGCACATGGCCGCGCCAAGGCCGTGTTTGTGAACGGCGTGCTGGCGGCACGCGACGGCGAGCCCACCGGAGCCCAACCCGGCCGCTACGTGCCCCGCTAACGGGAAGACCGCCGGGGTAGCTAATTTGGGAGATGATTTTTTGGGACGGGGTAGCAAAAAGAGCCCCGTCCCAAATTTGCTACCCCTGGAGGCTGGTGGCGATGAGGGGGCGGCCGAGGGCTGCCTCGAAGCAATCTGCCATCGTTGGATCGGCAAGCGTGTCGACTTGGTTGAGCATAATGCGGGCATTGCTGAGGTTCAGCATCTGCAGCTCGGCATTGAGCGCCATAGCGACGCGCTCTGGGGTGGCGGTGTCGGTGGGCTCGCGGCCGCAGCGCTCGCAGAAGACCTCGGGGCGGTGGACAACCTCGGCGACGGGCTTGCCCAGCCCCGAGGCGCCGACGACCCAGACAACGTTTGCCGTGCCGGCGGGAACGACCGGCTCCCAGGCGGCGTGGGCCTTGAGCGGGAGCCGCTTGCTGCCGTCCGCCTCGGCCAGGACGTAGTCAAAGCGCTGTGCCAGCTCGCCGAGCGGCTCGGCGGGGGCGGAGAGCTTGCCCGTCTGGGGGTTCAAGACGCCTGCCTGGCAGATGCTTCCGCGCGCAAGGCCCGCGCAGGCCTCGCAAGTGCAACTGGGGACATGTGCGGCGCCCGGCTTCCAAGGCGCGGCGTCCAGACGACGGCTCGACCCGTCCCATGGCACGCCGGCGACGGGAAACATGTGCGTGGTGGTACAGAGGAGCACGCGGCCGCCGGCGCGCATGAGCTCGAGCCCCAGCGTCTTCAGCAACGTCGACTTGCCGCCACTGCCGATAATCGCGGTAATGCCCGGCTCGATCCTGAGCGCCGAGGCAAGATTGCCGCTAACCGTTTCCATCTGTTCACCGCCGTATAATACTGTGATAATAAATAATCATCAGAGTAGCGGCCGAACCGCTTTTGCTCTGCTCAAACCGTAGCACAGGGAGGTGCCCCGGGAATGCTCGTTTATGTTCGCGGCGCCGGTGATATCGCCACGGGCGTCGCCGTTCGCTTGGTGCGCGCCGGCGTTTCGGTCGTTATGGCCGATATCGCGGTTCCCACGTGCATCCGCCGCACAATCAGTTTTTGCGAGGCCATTCGCTTGGGCGAGGTCCAGGTCGAGGGTATTTGCGCCCGCTTGGCGCAGACGCCGACAGAGGTGCTTGCAATTACCGAGGCCGGAGACGTCGCCGTCGTGGTAGACCCCCAGGCCAAGATGCTCGACGAACTGAAGCCCGCGGCCGTGGTGGACGCGATTCTGGCCAAGCGCAACTTGGGCACCACGCGCGATATGGCGCCTGTCGTTATTGCCGTGGGACCGGGCTTCACCGCGCCGGTTGACTGCGACGCAGCGGTCGAAACCATGCGCGGGCATTTTTTGGGCCGCGTCATTACCCAAGGTTCGCCCCAGCCCAACACGGGCGTGCCGGGCGTCATCGCCGGCTATGGCAAGGAACGAGTTATCCACAGCCCCGCCGCCGGCGTGTTTCGGTCCGACCGCGCAATCGGCGACATCGTGAGCGCCGGAGACGTGATTGGCTACGCGGGAGACACACCCATGTGCACGCAGATCGATGGCTGTCTGCGCGGGCTTTTGGCGAACGGCGTGCGGGTGACCGAGGGCTTTAAATGTGCCGACGTCGACCCGCGCGGCGATGCCAGCTACATCAACTATATTTCGGACAAGGCGACGTCGGTCGGCGGCGGCGTGCTCGAGGCGCTCGCCATGCTCACCGGTGTATTCCAGGGATAGGAAATTGCAATGGAAAAGCTCGATGTCTGTCTCTTATACACATCTCCGAGCCCACGAGACCGTACTAGA
>CABSMZ010000095.1 GCA_902478875.1 uncultured Collinsella sp. | reverse complement strand
CTCTCTCCGTCGTCGGCAGCGTCAGATGTGTATAAGAGACAGGTCCATACCGCACATAGAAGTAGCCATCTCGGCCGCCTTGGCGGCAATCTTGTAGACAAACATGTCGAAGGCGAGCTGAGCCTCGGGGTCGCCAGCGGCGGCGAGCTCCTCAACGTTGCGGCAGTCGTTGGTCTTGCCACCGGTCACAGCCAAAAGGCCGGACTTCTTGTTCATCATCTCGTCGACCTCGTCGAAGGTGTAGCCGCCCTCGCGCTGCAGGTAGCACACGGTAGCCGGGTCGATGGAGCCGCAGCGGGTGCCCATCATGACGCCGTCGAGCGGCGTCAAGCCCATGGTGGTGTCCATGCACTTGCCGTCCTCGATGGCGCACAGGGAAGCGCCGGAGCCGATATGGCACACGACGACCTTGCGGGCCTCGCCGTTGGTCATCTCGGCGACCTTCTTGGAGATGTAGCGGTAGCTGGTGCCGTGGGCGCCGTACTTACGGATGTGCAGCTTGTCGCAGACGTCCTTGGGCAGGGCGTAAGTCTTGGCGACCTCGGGCATGTTGAAGTGGAAAGCGGTGTCGTAGACCGTGACGTTGGGCAGGTCGGGATACTGCTCCAGGCAGTACTCGATAACGTTGGCCTCGGGGTTGTTGTGCAGCGGGGCGAGCGGAGCGACCTCGCGGATCTTGGCAAGGACGTCCTCGTCGACGAGGGAGGAATCGCCAAAGTACCAACCGCCCTGAACGATACGGTGGCCAATGCCCTCGATCTTGACGCCGTTAGCCTCGAGGTCCTTCAGGACGACCTCGATGGCGACCTTGTGGTCGGGGAACTCGATGTTCTCGGTCACCTTCTTGGAGCCGTTGGCAGCGTGGGTGAAGGTGCCGCCGGTAAAGCAGACGCGCTCGCAGGAGCCCTTTGCGGACACCTTGTGGGACTTGGTATCGATGACCTGATACTTAAGGGTCGAAGATCCTGCGTTGACGACCAGAACGTTCATGTGTCTCCCTACTAACAGGCGGTGTGGCGCCGCCAGGTTACATACGCTTCAATAATAAACCCAAACGCCCTCGCGCTCGGGTTTATTGCGTTGATATATAAGTTATCGGTGTCTAAATACTCATGTCCTTTGGCTTGTAAGACGAAATAGCGCGGGGATATACACCAGGGAAGAAATCCCGAGCGCAACAAGCAATACGACTCGAATGCCCGCAACGCTACTCAACACAGCGTTGAGCAGATAGAAAAGAACGGCACCCGCCGCCACCATCTGGCTTTGAACCGAAATCAGTGAACAGCGCATCGAAGAATCGGCAGCATTTTGAAAAATTGAGTATTTGATTGGGGCAAACAACGAGTACGCAACCGTCTGCAGCACATAGAACACGGGCAGCAAATTAACCGGAGTAAGGGGAATCAAAAACAAAGCTGTCAATACTAAGCGAATGATGCCGCAAATACGCGCAAAACGGCCCTTGTCGACACGAGCAATCACACTGGGAACAATAAACCCTATGGAGGCGGAGGCAAGGAGCTGGACCGCAATGGTCACGCCCGAAGCGACGGCATTCATTCCGCGGCCTGCAAGCAACAGTGAGAAAAAGTCTTCCAGGGCGACGAAGGCAAATGCCTGAGAACAGTCCATGATAAACGCTGACCGAAGAACGCCACTACAGGCAATAGCGGCACCGATCATCTTCGGGCCAATCCCACGCTCAGGTGTCGCCGCAGTGCCCCCTCTTCGCATCTCAGGAATGCAGACAACGACAACCAACGTCAACACCATTGCGATGATATCTGCCGAAAGACCAATGAGGTATGCACCGACGGACGAAATGAAACCGCCCACACAAGCGGAGATGGCATAAGAGGCATAGAAAACAAATCGCTCAACGACATTAAGTCTTACGAGCTGGTCCTGAGAGACGCTGTCAATGTAAATCGCTTCTATGGATCCGCTCACACATGCAACGGCAAAACCTTTGAGAGCAAACGCGCCGATTAAAAGCAGAGGAGAACGGACGAGAAGCAGGGCGGCGTAGTATCCAAGCATTCCCACAACGCCAACGAGACCGCCAGTCTTTCGTCCAAACCTATCAGCAATATAGCCAGTGGGAACTTCGAGGATGAACTTGCTCACTTGATATGCAATCATCATGCTAGAAATCGCTACCATCGAAAGCCCGACGAACTCAAGGTAGACAGTTAGAAAATACAAGATGGTGCTGAAGTTCGGCAGAAAAACGAACGTCATATAAAACAAAACCGTACGGTTTTTCATGCTCCGCCCTCCAAGAGTCAGCAATCTAAATCGGAATCTTGGAAAAGCATGAGGGCAAAGCTGTCAGCTATGTGTTACAAGGCGTCATTAATCACTTGACGTCTCGAAGCCAATTAATTTCACGAAGCAAGATGACGCAATAGGTGCAGAAAAACCGTCTGGTGTCGATCAGTCCAGGAATTTTGCCGATAGCAAAAGTAGATAGGCAAGGTTACATCACGCGAACCTTCAATGGAGCACTCACTCACTTCTGACCCATCCGATGCGAGAGAGGACCCAGACAAACTCAATATCAATCCCCCGGCTTGAAGAAACTCAGTCTGAGCCCTGTTTCCGTATTCAACATCACGGAAGCGAAAATTGACGAGCTGGGCTTCGGGACATTGATTGATTGCATTGAGACAGGGTGACAAATTAATGGGAACAGCGAGCCTGCCGCCCAGTAACTCGCGAATGGTCATGGCGCCCACAGATTGATGACCCGCTGGGCATGAAAGAACCTTGAGCTCTTTTTCACCCAAATATTTTGAAGAAAGGACGCTGTCCCGTGGTTCCTCGAATGAGATAGCCGCGTCCGAAATTCCAAGTATAAGCGATTCAAAGCATGTTGCCGTTGGCTGATGCCACACATCAAGATGAATCTGAGGGTGCGAGCGTTCAAACGAGTCATACCATTTTTCGGCAAAAAGGCGCCCCCGTCCATGAAGGCAGGGGGCGTAAAGACGGAAATGGCCGTCGGGCGAAACGCAGCCGTTCCCCGATTGAGCGTACTTTTTGAGATCGTCGACTTGTGCCAGGATCACGCGTGCACGACGCGCAAATTCTCTGCCCGCCGGAGACAAAACAGCCTCCCCCGCCGATCGGTTGAGCAAAACAATCTGATACTCAGATTCCAACTTTTTGATTGCCGACGAAACGGCCTGTGGGCTCACATGAACGGCTCGAGCCGCTTTGCGCACGCCGCCGTAGTTCGCTACCGCTTGAAGGTATTCGAGTTGAGAAAGCTGCATAGGTTACTCCAAAGGCAGCCAAGTCGACGGCCTACGCGCCCTCAGATGAGGTTCTCGCCCAGGTTCTTGCCGCCGAGGACGTGCATGTGGAAGTGCATGACGGTCTGACCGGCGTTAACGCCCTTGTTGGAGATGACGCGGAAACCGTCCTCCAAGCCCTTGGCCTTAGCGACCTCCTGGATGGCGTGAGCCATGGCGCCCATGGTCTCGGCCGGTACGTTGTCAGCGATGTCGCTGTAGTGCTTCTTGGGGATCACGAGCGTGTGGACCGGCGCCTGGGGATTGAGGTCGTCGAACGCGATGACCTGATCGTCCTCATAGACAACGGTCGAGGGGATCTCGTGGTTGGCGATTTTGCAGAAGATGCAATCACACATGGTTGGTTCCTTTCTCACAGACCAAGGTAATTATATTTGGTCAGGATGGTTAGAACGAGAGGTTGTCGTCGGTGTTGGCGGCCTCGCCGTCGGCGAGCACGTCGTTGCCGTCGACGTCCTTGAGAAGCACCGAGACCTTCTGCTCGGCATCGGACAGGCGGGTGCGCAGGCTCTTGAGGAGCTCGACGCCGCGGGTATAGCTCTCGAGCGACTCCTCGAGCTCCATATCGCCCGACTCCAAGCTGCGAATGATGAGCTCCAGCTCCTGCGAGGCCTGCTTGTACGTAAGCTGCTCGACCGGGGTCTTCTCTGCCATATCTGTTTCCTTTCCTAAAGGTTTATCGCTATGAAACGCGGTCTATTCGACCGTATCGACCGTTGCCGCCACGTTGCCGTCTGCCATGCGCACGCGGATGGCGTCGCCGGGCTTAAAGGTCTTGGCGCTCGTGGCCACCCCATCATCGCTGTACGCGATGGAATAACCACGAGCAAGCACCTTGAGCGGCGACAGGGCATCGAGCGAGGCTGCCGCACGGCCCAGGTCGGACGCTGGCTTGTTGAGCATCGTGCGCCCCTGATGCTCCAGACGAGAACTCGCAAGCGCGAGCGCATGGCGCTTGCCATCGAGCCCCGAGGTGCTTGCAACCAGACGCTCGGGCAGGTGCTCAAAGTTGGAGCGGAATGTCCCGACCGAGCGCGCTATGGCGCCCGACAGGCGATCGGCCGTCAGGGCAAGCTCAGACTCGCGACGCTCGACCATAAATGTGGGGTCGTTGAGGCACGGGCGGCACGCGGCTGCATCGAGTGCGTCGCCCAGACGAGCCGTATAGGTGTCCCAGGCACGACGGCCGCGTTGGTCGAGCATTTCCAGATCGACCTGATCCGACCCGATCATCGAAGCCATCGCGGCGCCCAGACGCTGATGGCGCGTCTCGAGCACGTCGGCCAACTCCGTCATAGCCGGCGCCACCGATTCTGCCGCTGCCGTTGGCGTGGAGGCGCGACGGTCGCTCACCATGTCGCAGATCGAGGTATCGGGCTCATGCCCAATGCCCGTCACCACAGGCACGGGACAGGCTGCCACCGCACGGGCAAGCTCCTCGTCGTTAAAGGTCATGAGGTCCTCGAAGGAGCCACCGCCGCGCACCAGCAAGATGCAATCGGGTGCCGGCGTAATGGCAGCGGCGCGGCGCAAGCCTTCAATAAGCTCTGCCGGCGCACCCTCGCCTTGCACCTTGGCACCCACGCAAACAAGCTCGACAAGCGGGTTGCGACGGCGCAGTGTGCGCTTGACGTCGTCGATCACGGCACCCGAAAGCGAGGTGACGACTGCCACACGCGAGCAAAACACCGGAATGCGACGTTTGCGCGCCTCGTCCATCAGGCCCTCGCGACGCAGTTTTTCGGCCAACTGAGCCACCTGCTGACGCAGCAGGCCCTCCCCCGCCAGCGAGAACGAGCGGGCAACGAAGCTCATGCGACCCGTAGGCTTGTAAAGATTGAAGCTACCCTTAAAGCTCACCTGCATGCCGTCGCGCAAGTCGAAGGTACGCTTAAGGTAGGCGCCCTTCCAGATGATGCAGTCGACGGCGGCCGAGTCGTCCTTGATTTGGAAGTAGCAGTGGCCGCTTCGGGCATTGGGACCGCGGAAACCCGTGACCTCACCCAAAACGCTCAGCTGCGGAATGGCATCGAGCGCGCCGGCGGCGATCTCTACCGCTTGGCTCACGCTGAGCTCTTTGCGCTCCTGCTCTTCCGATCCGTCGAACTCGGCGGAAACGGTATTGCCGGTCAGATTCCAGCCTGCCACGCAGCCCCCTTTCGTCATCGTGCACAAGGGCTTCGGCCCTGCGCAAATTCAAGTCCAACACATAGTACAGCGCCGCGGGGACACAAATCCCCACGGCGCCCGTCGGTCCCATTTGTTATCGGTTGGAGTTTCTGTTGTAGCGAGCCATAAGATAGAGCAGCTGAATAATCGAGGTGAGCGCCGCAGCCACATAGGTAAGCGCGGCGGCCGTCAGCACCTTCTTGGCACCGTTGACCTGCTTGGAGCTCATACCCGACTGCTCAATATACGCCACGGCGCGCCGGCTAGCATCAATCTCGACCGGTAGCGTAACCAGTTGGAACAGCACGCTAAACGAGAAGAAGATCAGTGCGAGGGTCGTGAGTCCCGCGATGTTCATAAACAGGCCCATGAGCAGCACGATGGTCCAAGTGTTCTGGGTAAAGTTGACGACCGGCACGAGGGCGGTGCGTACCTTCATCATGGCATAGCCGCTTTGACGCTGCGCGGCATGGCCTGCCTCGTGACAAGCGACAGCAACGCTTGCGACCGAGCCGCCCGAACGGTTGGAATCCGACAGATACAGATTGTTGTCCTGCGGGTTGTAGTGGTCGGTAAGCTCACCAGCGACGCCCTTGATACCCACGGCATTGCAGCCGTTGGCGTCGAGCATGCGGCGAGCGACCGTGGCGCCCGTGTCGCCGTCCGAGCGAACCTTGGACCACGTCTTGTACGTCGAATTGATATAGCTCTGCGCGGCAAGGCCAAGCACCGTGCAGACAAGAACAACCAGCAGGTACAGCGGGTCGATACCAAAGCCGTATCCATAGTAATAGGGCATGCGAATTCCTCCGAATCGAGTTACACGTTGGAGGCATTCTACCCACTCGCCCAGCAGGCAAATCAACATCGATGTTTTGGCAATGTCAGCGAAAACGGCCGAGAGCGAGCAAGGTGACGTGAAAGAGAAGCGACGCGTACTTTGGTACGCGAGCGACGATTGAACGTCAGATTGCTCGCTCTCGGCCGTTTGCAGCGTCGAGCTGTTACGCGGTTTGGTAAAACCGCGTAACTATATACCTATAACAACTCAATCTTTCCGTCCTTCACGGTGAGCCCCATATTGCCGGAAAGCAGATCGTCCAGGCGCGAACCCACAAGCTCAAAACGCCAGCCTTCACGCAGGGGGCTCTGCTCGGGATGCTCAATGTAGTCGGCCAGGTCATCGCGCGAGGCAATAACCGAGGTCGCCACTCCCGAGCGTTCGGCAACCAGGCGGATGAGCGCATACATCAGGTCCGTCACGCTCTCCAGCTCCGGCGAGATCTGACGGTGCCCGCGCACCATGAGCGGCAGGCGATCGTGCGGGCAGCTCGCGCCGCGCTTGATGGCCATGAGCGCGCCGTCCACATCGCGCTCCCCCAACTGGTCGGTACCGCGAATGCTACGGAACTCCTCAACGCGCACGGGATTGCGCTTAACGAGCGCAAGCAGCGTGTCGTCGGACATGACCCACTTGCGCGGGATGTTACGGCGCTCGGCGCGGTCCTCGCGCCAGGCGGCGAGCTCGCGCGCGATGCCCAACTGGTGACGGCTGCACGAATTGATGCGTTTGACCTTACGGAACGCCTCGTGGCGATCGGCGCGATAGTGCGACTCGTCAGCCAGCGGGCGCAGCTCGTCGAGCACCCAGTCCACGCGCTGTCTCTTATACACATCTCCGAGCCCACGAGACCGTACTAG
>CABSMZ010000094.1 GCA_902478875.1 uncultured Collinsella sp. | reverse complement strand
AGATCTAGTACGGTCTCGTGGGCTCGGAGATGTGTATAAGAGACAGGTGCTATCGTCTAAAGGGCCGGCTGCAACCGGCCCTTTTCTGTGGCAACCAATGGATCCACATCAGACGAAGGCCGCGTCTTTGCCTGTCAGGTCACGCTCGCCAGCCACGGTTGGAATGTCGTTGCCGGCGTCCATGACCGGTATTGTTTCGTAGCGTGCGTCGCAACCGCGAGTGCGCCTGCGACGGCTGCGGTGGTTTCGGTCGCAATGTGCTGCTACCCTTGCGTTTCGCCATTAGTCGCTTCGTTGATGGCGCGGTACTCGGCACTCAGCTCGCGCGCCAGCTCTTCCTTGCTTGGAAGATATGGCAGGTATTTGGCGGCAAACACTTGGTCGTTGTCTTCGGGCAGCGTGTACTCGACGATCGAATCGCTTTTGTCCGCGCAGAGCACGATGCCTATGGGCGGATTGTCGCCTTCGTTCATGAGCTCGCGCGTGTAGTAGTTCACATACATTTGCATCTGGCCCAGGTCCTGATGCGTAAGGTCATCGGTCTTAAGGTCGATGAGCACGAAGCAGCGCATCAGATAGTTGTAAAAAACAAGGTCAATATAGAAATGGCGCCCATCAAAGGTGATACGCTTTTGGCGCGCCTCGAAAGCGAAGCCACGGCCAAGCTCCAGCAGGAACTTCTGAAGATGTGTGATGAGCGCCTGCTCTAGATCGCTCTCGCGAAACGCAGTATCGTCCGAGAAACCTAAAAACTCCAGTACATATGGATCGCGGATGATATCCTCGGCGCGACGAGCCGGGGCGCTCTCTTGGATTTCCTGGGTGACGGCCTCCTTGTCCTTGCTGGCAAGCAGGCGCTCGCGGAACATGGTGTTGATCTGACGCTCGAGCTGACGCGTGCTCCAACGAGAATCGGCGCATTCGTTCATGTACCAGGCGCGAGCATCAGGGTCGGGAATGCGCATCAACCTGCGGTAATGAGTCCAGCTCAATTCGCTACGCAGTGCGTCGCGAATTGGAAACGCAAGAAAGAACTGACGCATATTGCGAAGGTTTGCGATGCCAAAGCCTCTTCCGAAATCCGCGGTAAGCCTTCTGGAGAGGCCTGCAATCAATGCCTCTCCATATGCTGCGCGCTCCTCTCCGCCCTGCTCATCAACAATGCTCTTGCCGATCTCCCAATACGCCTCAACCATCGCAAAGTTAACGGCGGTATAGGCCTTGTCGCGAGCGGCGTTGAGAATCGAGGAAACCTGCTTGTAAAAAACTTCTGGCACGATTACCGATTCTCCACGGTTTACCAGTTCGCCCATCACTGTCGCCCCACTTTCCTCTTGTGGAATGCATCTTTATCGCATTTAGTTTAAAGCCTCGCGCGGACACGAATTGCTGTGCTGTCTGACATCATCGCATGGGGCCTTGCGGTGGTTAAAATGTGACCATAGAGGCAGTTTTAGCGAACCCCACGGGAGTGACGCGTATGGACAACAACACGCTGCTATTCCAGGACAAAGGTTCGGGTAGGTATAAAGACGTCAAGATCTACCCCAACCGTATTGAGGTGCTCAAGAAGGGCACTTTTGGTGGCAAGCACACCGAGATTGTCTATCTTAAGGACATTACGGGGGTCAACAGGATCAAGGGCCGCGATGTTTTTCTGCGTAACAGGCTGTTGACTGCTTGTGTTTTTAGCCTGAGCAGCCGTGCGAAGGCCCAGGAGTTTGTTAACGCGCTGAACATGGTGATGTAGCCTATGGCGGCGTTTGGGCCAAGGTAAAAATCGGGGGCACAGAACGGTGTCCTGCGCCCCCCATTGAGTCGATGTGTCTAAAAGGCCGGCTTGCCTATTCGCTGCCGTCCCCAGCGTTTTCGCGGTCGTTGGCAAGCATTGCCGCGCCGGCGACCGTTGTCGCTACGGCGGCGGCAGCGAGCCCGGCGGCAATGCCGGAGCCGTCGCCCGTGTCGGCGAGTTTTCCGCCCGAGTTCTTGCCCTTGTTGCCCTTACCGTTCTTATCAGCGCTGCCTGCGTTGGAACCCGTGCCACCGTCGGTGCCGGTGCCGCCTGCACTGCTCGAGGCCGCTACGGTAAAGCTCGCGGCTCCGTCATTAGCAAGCTTGTAGTTTTGCGCCGCGTCGCCCAAAAGACCATTCGCGCGCACCCAGTACGTTCCCGCGGTAAATGCCTCGCCCTCGACCATTGCCGTGCCCGGAGCGCCGTCCGCGTCGTGCACAAACTCGAGCTGAGCCGTGCAGGCATCGTTTTCGAGTTTGCCCTCGAGCAGCGCCGCGACCTTTGTGCGCACATCCTCGCCGGCCTTAAGGCCTTCGAGCCCCTCAAAGTGGGGTGTCAGTGCGCGCGGATCGATATCGATGGGCACGAATCCCTGCAGCCCCGTAACGGTCTCGTTGCCCAAGGCGTCGACATCCACGTATTCGATGGTAAACGCATGGCCCGAAGCCGCCACGTTGAGTACGCTGCTGCTGTCGACAAGGCGGAAATGGCCCTCGCCAACGGTCTTGCCATCCTGGAGCGAGGCATCGCTCAGCGAGTCGCCGTACGTCATGCGCATGCGGGTCGGGAGGCAGCACGAAGCCGACTGCGTGTGCTTCGTATCGTAATTGTAATTGCGCTGGTAGATGCTCCGGGCCAGCGCCGCATCAACAAAGTCGGATGCGATGATGCCAATGTGCTTGAGGTAATCTGACTTTGTATCCTCGGTGCCGCTGGGATTGATGTACGGGCTCTTGTACAGATGCTCGTTGACTACTCGTGCCGAGGTAAAAGGATTGCCTCCGTGCGACAAGCCCGTGCAGCTGGTGTAGTTGATAGACCAGCAACGCTCCTGGACTTGCACCTCGGCCCCGGCATCGTCCACGACGTCCACCTTGTTGCACGTGCGCCCGGTCGTTTCCTTCAGCGCATTATCGACCCAGCTGAGCTTGTCGGTTCCCGTGAGTTTGTACTTGTCCTGGGCATATACCTTGGTGCAATAGGGCTCTTCATTGCCCGTTTCCCCTATGGCTTCAAATCCCCGCGCGTCTTGGACGAGACACATCGACTGCCCGGAATGCACCTTGATCTTGTCATCCCATTGGGTGAGGTCGAGGCCCCACGTGTGGCCGCTTACGCTGTTGCCGGCGAGCCCAAATCGACGCAGCAGGACGATCTTTCCGCGCACCTCGCCCAGCGTGGGGACGTGGCTCGACGTGTAGAACAGGTTGGGGCTATCGGCCATAACCTTGGCGAAGGCCGTCGTTATGCTTTCGTCGGTAGCCTCATCGTTGCCGCGCGATGCGAGCATGATGAGCGCTTCTGACGGGTTTTCGTTCAAAAACGTTTTGAAGTACCCGATGACATCGGAGAGATGCAGATAGTTCCCGTCTTTTTTGAGTAGGTAGAAAATCCCGTGGTCGATGCCGGGGTCATCGCCCTTTCCGAGCCGGATATCAAAATAGCGAATGCCTTCGAGCAACTGCGTGGGAATGTAATCCTGCTGGCATTTTACTTGCGAGGATTGGGGCTCAGTGTCGTTGTCCACGCTGCAGGTGCCCGAATCGTGCGTACCCGGGATGCTCAGCTCGTCGAGGAACTTGTTGTCGTCGACGTATTTCATCCAACATGGTCCGTCGACGTAGCTGCTGTACGTGATCCAGTCGAGGCTGCTAACCGTGGCATCGTTCTTTTTCATGTCGTAACCGATAAGTTCGAGCTCCCACGGAATGCTCTTACTCTTATGGCAGATCTTATTGTTGTCCTGGTCTTCGCCGTTCGATTCTATTGCCAGGTACTTAATGTCTTTTTTTTCGGTTTCTTTCTCGACCGTGCGGTCTCGGATGATATAGGTTCCGTTTGATTGACGCTCGAACGCAAAAGCGCGGCTGGGCTTGTTGTCATACTCGCCGCCCCATACGTGGATGACCTTTCCATCTTTGTCAGAGTCGTCGTCGACCGACCAAATGCTGTAGCCCGTCTTTTTATGCTCTTCGAAATTGAGCAAGGTGCGGATAGCATACCAGTTTGTATCGTCATTCTTGGTCGTTACGTTCTCAAGGATGAGCTTGCTGGACGTGCCGTCGTTAAACAGGTGGCAGACGTTGCCGCGAACGTTGCCGTCTTGGTTGACGCTCGCGGTGCGAAAATAGCCCGCGGGGCGAAGGCGAATGACGAAATTGTCGAGGCTGTCCGACGGTGCGGGTGTGTTGTCTGCAAATGCCGCTCGCAGGGGAATGCCCGGCGCTGCGGTTTCGGGCAGGCTTGCAAGTGGTGACAACGCCGCAAGCCCTAGGCCCAGCGTAAACGCTCGGCGGCTGATGGCATGGTGTTCGGTCATAACTTCTCCATTCGCAGAGTGCGGTTATGCGATAGTTTTGGTCACTATACTGCCCAGATGTTTAAAGATGCTGGTTTAATTGTCTGCGCGGCGCAATAAATCGGTGGGCGGACGTGTTGGGGTGTTTGTCGTTTTCGTACTGTTGCCACATTTGGGGCGGTTCCGGCGTCCGGCATCCTCGCGTTCGTCGGCTACAGGCATAAGAAAGGGAGGGTCGGTTTACCGGCCCTCCCTGGGTACGAAGCGCTGGGGTACCGTCGCTTGTTTGCACTGCGACCGTGTTTCCCGTTGCGCTCGCCAGTCGCTTAGCGCTTGATCTCGATATCGTCGAGCTTGACGTCCATGGCCTCGGTCTTGGCCTCGGCGATGTCGTCGGCAAATTCCAGAGACTTCATCATGGTCTCGACGGCGTCCTTGTGCTCCTCGACGTTGTCGATACGCACATACACACTGCCGCCGTCAACGTCGGTGAAGTATTCGGTCGTCACGCCGCCCGAATGAGTGTAGGAAGCGTTGCGCCAGGTCTTGCCGTTGTACTTGACGGGATCGTTCTCGGTCCACTCAAAACTGGCATTCCACTTTGCCTCGTAGTCGAACAGTTCGTCGGCGTTCTTGTCGGAGTCAAAGACGGGGATGAAGCGGTCGCTGGCGTGCTCGCTCTCGGTGAACTTAAACTGGGCCCTGTCAGCGGTATCGCCGGCGGCGTCGGTGATCTCGACGCCCTCGGGGACCTCGACCTTAAACCAGATGAAGTCGGTCCTCATATCCACGGCAGGCTTTTCCGCGCCGCCGCCGCCACTGCCGGCAGCGCCGCCGCTTCCGCCGCAGCCCACCAGGGCAACTGCGGCAAAGAGACTCAAGCAGAGGGTGAGAATCGCAAAGGCCTTCTTTTTCATGGTCGTGTCCTCCTCGATCTGTAACCGCCCATGGATTACCTGCCTTTACTGTACGCGCGAGCGGCTCACTAGGGTGGGCCATGTGTCCCATTCTGGGGGTCGGATTTGCGCCGATAAGTGGCAATATGCGCGGGTCCAAAAGAGGGGAGGGCCGGCACTGTCGACCCTCCCCGGAGTTGGGCGCCCGCGCTTTTTATGGAGCGCGCACGGACGCGCGTGGGCACTTGCTACTTGATCTCGATACTCGAAATCTCGACGTCGCGGGCCTCGGTAACCGCTTCGTTCATGTCATCGGGGAACTCGATGGAGTTCAGAAGCGCCTCGGCTTCTTTCTTGTGCTGGTCGAAGTTCGGGATGAGGATGTAAACGCTTCCCGGTTCGACGTCGGTAAAGAGCATGGTTGAGGTGCCGCTGTTGTCCTTGTACGTTCCGGTGAGCCATGTCCTGCCGTTGTACTCGACGGACCCGCCATCCTCCCACTGGAACGTATCGCCTTTCTTTTCTGCCTGGTCGGCATGGGACTCCTCAGCCGTCATCGCCTTTTTCCAGATGGGGATGAAGCGGTCGGAGGAACCGTTCTCGTCTTCGGGGAAGGTGAGCTGGATTCTATCTGCGTTCTTGCCAGCGGAGTCGCTAACGCCGACGCCTTCGGGCATCTCGACCTTAAACCAGATAAAGTCGGTCTTTTCGGCGACGGGGGCCTTTTCCTTGCCCTCGCTCTTGGCGGCGCTGCTGCCCCCGCTCGACGCGCTCCCGCCGCAGCCGACAAGGGCAAACGCGGCAAAGAGGGCGATGCACAGGGAAAGGATCGATAGGGTCTTTTTCTTCATGGTGGCGTCCTCCTTGTCTGTTAGTGACATCATGGCGCCGCATGTTGTTGGGGCGTTGTTTCCGTTTGCGGCGGATGTCTTTGTGCGTGGGTTGTATGAGTACGTTAATGCCTCCTTTCGTTGTTTGTGGTCGTTGCGCAGCCGTGCCCCAACGGGCTCCTTATTTATAGATATGCCCCGGTTTGTGCTGCCAGAGAGTCTCGAAAGGTGGGCCATGTGTCCCATGTTTGCGTTGCTGCTGCCTATCGCGTGCCATAGAAATCAGCGATGGCCAGGTACGCTGACGCCCGTGTGCTTATGGGCTAGACTTAGCACCATTATGTGATCGATACAGTCGGCAGGCAGTCGCCGTCCGACCGATGTATATGACTTGAAGGTGCATGCGTATGAGCCAAGAGATGATGGATAAAACCTGTCGCGGTTTTGCCGAGGCGCTGGCCGCGCGCGAGCCGGTTCCCGGTGGTGGCAGCGCGAGCGCTTTTGTGGGCGCGCTGGGCGCCTCGCTGTGCGGAATGGTTGCCCGCTACGGTGCAACCAATCCCGCGCTTGCTGATCGTGCGGATGACCTGACGCGTGCGTTTGCCCAGGCAGACGAGTTGGCGCAGGAGCTTGTGGGTCTGGTCGCCGAGGACGTTCGTGCGTACGGCCAGGTGTCCGCTGCGTACGGTATTCCGCGTGAGGACCCGGCCCGACCGGCTGCGATGCAGGATGCGCTGCACGTGGCCGCCATGCCGCCGTATCGCATTATGGATGCCTGCGGGCGCGCACTGGCGCTGCTCGAGGACATGGCGGACAAGGGCTCCCGACAGCTGCTGTCCGACGTGGCGTGCGGTGCCGTATTCTGCCGCGCCGCCATGCAGGGCGCGAGCCTGACGCTCTTTGCCAACACCACATCTATGAAAGACCGGGTGCGTGCCGAGGAGCTCGAGGCGGCGTGCGATGAGATGCTGGATACGTGGCTGCCGCGCGCCGATGCGCTGGCGCGCCGCGCCGCCGATGCAGCCAGGAAGAGGGGATAGCCATGGCCGAGCTGCTTAAGGGTGCTCCCGTCGCCCGCGCGTTGACTGAGGAGCTCGCTGCTCGCTGCGCGGCTTTGCGTGAGCGCGGCGTTGTGCCGACGCTGGCCATCGTTCGCGTGGGCGAGCGCGAGGACGACCTGTCCTACGAGCGCGGTGCACTCACTGTCTCTTATACACATCTCCGAGCCCA
>CABSMZ010000093.1 GCA_902478875.1 uncultured Collinsella sp. | reverse complement strand
CGCGAGCTTTGGCAAGGCACGTCCGAGCGGCTGCCCGCTGCACAACTTGATTCCCGAGTGGAACGAGCTGGTGTACCGCGGCCGCTGGGATGAGGCTGCCGAGCGCCTGTCGCTCACCTCGCCC
Source organism: uncultured Collinsella sp. (assembly GCA_902478875.1). Classification (GTDB taxonomy): domain Bacteria; phylum Actinomycetota; class Coriobacteriia; order Coriobacteriales; family Coriobacteriaceae; genus Collinsella. The sequence goes on along the minus strand of CABSMZ010000093.1, from coordinate 7,346 downwards.
ATGCCTGAGTTCACGAGCCGCGTGTGCCCGGCACTGTGCGAGGCCGCGTGCAACCTGGGCTCGGTCGACGGCCAACCCACGACGATTCACGATAACGAACGCGCGATCAGCGACCATGAGTGGGCCAACGGCGGCCCACGTCGCTTTGAGCCGGCAGGGGAGGACGCGCCCTCGGTCGCCGTGGTTGGTTCCGGCCCGGCTGGCCTGGTGGCTGCATGGGAGCTCGCGCGTCGCGGCGCCCGCGTGACGGTGTTTGAGCGCGACGACCGCCCGGGCGGCCTGCTCATGTACGGCATTCCCAACATGAAGCTCGAGAAGTCTGTGGTCGAGCGCCGTGTAGCGCTCATGCGTGAGCTGGGCATTGTGTTTGAGCTTGGTGCCGACGTGAGCGATCCCAAGGTTACCGCCAGGCTCGACGACTTTGACGCCGTCGTGGTGGCTGCCGGCGCTCGTGCTCCGCGTGGGCTTTCGGCTACGAATGTGGATGCGCCCGGCGTGGTGTACGCCGTGGACTACCTGACGGCTTCGACCGTCTCGGTGCTCGATGGCGGCGAGCCCGCGGTGAACGCGCGCGGCCTGGACGTCGTGGTCATTGGCGGTGGCGATACTGGAAACGACTGCGTGGGTACCGCGGTGCGTCAGGGCGCGCGCAGCGTGCGCCAGTTTGAGTTTTTGCCGGCTGCGCCTGATAAGCGCGCGGCAAGCAACCCCTGGCCGCAGTGGCCCAACGTGAAGAAGACCGACTACGGCCAGCAGGAGGCTATCGCTGCGATGGGTGGCGAGATGCGTGCCTGGGGCGTGGATACGCTCGAGGTGCTGCTGGACAAGAAGGGTGCGGCTGCGGGTCTGCGCGTGGTCGATCTGGACTGGTCGGCGGGAAAGCCCGAGCGCATCGCGGGCTCCGAGCACGAGGTGCCAGCGCAGCTGGTGCTCATCGCCTGCGGCTTTACGGGTCCGGAGTACGGTGTGTTCGATGCGGTGAGCGTGCCTGTTGCCACCGCTGGTCGTCCGCTGCCGGTGATGGCTGCCGAGGGCTCACATCTCGCGGCTCGCACGGAGGGCGTCGCCGCGGATGCCGCGCCGGTGTATGTGGCGGGTGATGCCCGCAACGGCAGCTCGCTCGTGGTGAGTGCCATGGCCGATGCCCTGGCCTGCGCAGCCGAAGTCGCCGAGGCACTGGAACTGTAAAGTAGTCACGGAGATATTCAACAATCGAATCGGCAAGGGCTGTCCCTAACTGCCGGCACAAAAGGAACGTCCCTAAGTGCCGACAGTTAGGGACGTTCCTTTTGTGCCGGCATTCGGGGACACTCCTTGCGGATTTGCGAGCAGTTTGCGCGTTTGTCGACGTAAGGATGTTCATTTGTCGACTTCTTGGGCTGTGGTCACCTGTTGTTTCTGTGGTGGCTGCAGGCATCTGGCTCAAAAGGGCGGGTTGGCCGTCTATGTTTGCCTGCGGTTTTGTTGCGGTGCACATTTTCGGTCAAGCTTTTCGTCAAGTGTTTGGTCAGCATCTGGTTTGCAGTCGGAGGCCTATTTTGCCCGCGCTGGTCGTGGCTGCCCACCCTCCTCGTAAGCTCAAATTGAGGTCCATCAGTTTGAGGAGGATGCCATGACTGACCACGCTTTTGACCGAGCAGAGCTGGCTGAAGCCGTCGGCAACGATATTGCCGACATGGCCCAATTTTGGATGCTGCGGAAGTTTCAATTCCTGGAGCCGGCGCGCGAACAGTTCGAGATTATCGTCGACCCGTGGCTCAGCTATTGCGAGGAACCTTCTCAAAACGAAATCATGGCCTACAACATGGCGTTTACCGATTGGCTGCTCTTCGAGCGCTCCTATCGCCATGGCAAAACGCTGCTCGAGCTATATGTTGATGAGCCGCCGGCATCGCTTTCGCCTGCCTCGCTCAAGCGGCTCGAGCAGGTACGCGACACGCAGTATTTCTCGCGCTTTGGCATTTTGGACAAGAATCCTGCGTCCGGCATGGTCGTGCTGAAGGACACGCGCACCGATCATCGCTTTGATGTCTACGACCCGCATATCGTGCGGAAGGAGCATTGGAACGACGGCGCGATTGCGGTGCGCCTCGCCTGCGTCGACGATGTCTGGCTTACGGCGGGACAGCTCTACCTGTATGACATCGCGCGCCTGAACGACACGGCGGTCGATGGGCCTGGTGCGGTGCATCCCGAGGATCTGCAGGACGGCTTTGACACCTCGTGCATCAGCTTCTTCTTGCGTCTGGTCCGCGACATCATGGGCGCCCGGGGGCGGTACGTAAAGTCGCTCAACATCTACGAGCAGGAGTGGAAGTAGGGGATGGGCAGCTGTCGCCTGCCTTGCCCTCTGTCTTTATGTCTCGATCTGTAACGTTTAGGGACCTGGAGAACGTCTACCTGTTACAGGTCAAGACGTTTGGCACCTGGTTGGGGGGGGGATGTCTCAATCTGTAACATCTAGCGGCCAAAAGTTGGTCTTCCTGTTACAGATCGAGACGTTTGTCGGCGGCGGCAACGGTGACGATGGTCCAGTTGTCCGATGTGGTGATGGAAGTGTCTAATACCGTTTTCAAACACAAGCATACGACTCGCAACACGTTGGCGCGGAGCAGGATGCTCGCGCGGCTCACGGAGGCGACCGAGCAAGGTGCACTGCTCGCAACGCATGACAATGCCGAGCTCATGTGGCTGCGACGCCATGTCGGAACCGACGATATCGCGGAGCCCGAGTCGTATCTGTTCTGTTTTCAACATGATTGGGATACGTTGACACCGGCGGAGCGAGCGCTGCGTACCATCAAAGGGCTTGCAGAGTTTCATCCCGATTGGGCGTTTTGGGGTTATGACGCGGCACTTTTGTGGGGTTTGGAGGTGCCGAATGATCTGCTTGGGCCACGATATCTTGTTAAGACAGGTTGCTCGGTGACGTTGAGCAGCGGCTGCAGGTTGTTGCGTCCGCAGATGGCGGGCACGCTCGAGCGTGTTGATGGCGTGCGGGTGACGTCGTTTTGGCGCACGGTGAAGGATTGTCTGCTGCGTGCGCCGTTTTCGTATGGTCTGGCGATCGCCGATTCTGCGCTGCGGGCGAAGGGCATATCGCGCGACGACCTCTGCGAACGGCTCCAGGCCGATTGCGAGGGCAGACGCGGGTATCGCAGAGCTCAGGTGATTGCGTCGCATGCGGACGGGCTGTCCGAAAACGGTGGCGAGTCTCGGTTCCGGGCGTTCTTTATTGCATACGGTTTTCCGGTGCCAGAGTTGCAGGTGGAGTTTCGTGACCCGCTTGATTCGAGCCAAGTGTTTCGCGTTGATTATTTCTGGAGGCTAGAGGACGGGACGTGCGTGATTGGCGAGCTCGATGGAAAGGGAAAGTATGCCTTACAGAACGACGAGGGTCGGGAGTCGGTCGACCCATTCGTGGCAGAACGTCAGCGAGAGTCTCATCTGACGATGCTCGGACATAAGGTGCTGAGGTTTACGTTTGATGAGCTCAAGAACCCAGGGAAGCTGGCTGAAAAGATGAGGCTGGCGGGTATTTCGCAGCGGGCCGATTTGGCTGAGGGATGGAAGCGTCAGTGGTATGGGTGCTAAGGGGTGCAACTGACGCGAATGTGGTTGTTTCTGCCGAGTTTGTCTCGATCTGTAACAACAAGGGGCCGTTTGGCCTCGTAGCTGTTACAGATCGAGACAGAAGGTTGGCTGCCGCTAAAAGATCTCAATCTGTAACATCTCGAGGCCGAAAACCTGTCTACTTGTTACAGATTTAGATGTTTGACGACAGGGCTGGAGAATATCTTAATCTGTAACATCTAACGGCCAAAAACCGCTCTAACTGTTACAGATCGAGACAAAGGTTGGACGCGGTGCCGAAAGATCTCGATCTGTAACATCTGGCTGCTAAAACCCGGTCTACCTGTTACAGATCTAGACATTTTCCTGATGTCGCTGGGGTGGGACTGCAACGCATTTCGTTCCCCGCATCTCCTTCTTGCTCCGTTAACCGATATGTCCGCAGCAATTCCGCCGCGCTAGGTAATAATGGACAAATGTTGAAGTTTTCTGAGAGGGAGGAGCTCGATATGGCGACTGCCGATCGTTCCACGTTGTTTATCAATGCGACCATTCTGGATGGTTCGGAGCATATGGAGCCGCAACCCGATATGGCCGTGACTGTTGAGCGCGGCGTCATCACCTGGATGGGGCCGAGTGCTGTGGCGCAGGCGCCCGCGGGTGCCGAGGTTATCGACCTGGGCGGTGCGTATCTCATGCCCGGTCTCATCAATATGCACGCGCACCTGTGCGGCTCGGGCAAGCCTGTCTCGGCCGGCGATGCGGGAGCGCTGATGAAGAAGCTCGATAATCCCGTGGGGCGTGCCATCGTCCGCCGCATCCTCAAGGGCAGTGCCCAGCAGCAGCTGGCAAGCGGCGTGACCACGGTGCGCGGCGCGGGCGACCCGCTGTTTGCCGACATTGCCGTGCGCGACGCTATCGACGCCGGTAAGTATCAGGGTCCGCGTCTGGTAGCGCCGGGAACGGGCGTCACGGTGCCGGGCGGCCATGGTGCGGGCTTGTTCGCCCAGGTGGCCAACAGCCCCGTCGAGGCAGCCGAGCAGGTGCGAGACCTGTATGCGCGCGGTGCCGATGTCATCAAGCTGTTCGTGACGGGCGGCGTTTTCGATGCGACCGAGGTGGGCGAGCCGGGCGTGCTGCGTATGCCGGTGGAGGTTGCCGCGGCGGCGTGCAAGGCGGCGCACGAGGTGGGCCTGCCGGTTATGGCCCATGTCGAGAGTACCGAGGGCGTGAAGGCCGCGCTTGAGGCCGGCGTCGATACGATCGAGCACGGTGCCCCGATGACGCCCGAGATCCTGGAGCTGTACCGTGGCGCCGCGGGCACGCAGCTCGAGGGACGTGCGCCCAGCGTTACCTGCACGATCAGCCCGGCGCTACCGTTTGTATTGCTCGACCCGGAAAAGACCCATTCGACCGATACGCAAAAGAAGAACGGCGACATCGTGTGCTCGGGCATTATCGAGAGTGCTCGTGCGGCGCTGAATGCCGGCGTTAAGGTGGGCTTGGGCACGGACTCAAGCTGCCCGTTCGTGACGCAGTACGACATGTGGCGCGAGGTGGCCTATTTTGCCAAGTATGTCGGCGTGAGCAATGCCTTTGCGTTGCATACGGCTACGCAAGTCAATGCCGAGCTGCTGGGGCTGGGCGGCGAGACCGGTACGATCGAGTGCGGCAAGGCCGCCGATATCCTGGTGACGCGCGAGAATCCTCTGGATGATCTGTGTGCCCTGCGTGAGCCGGTACACGTAATGTGCCGCGGCGATCTGGTGCGCAAGCTGAAGGTGAAGCGCATCCCCGAGGTGGATGCCGAGCTCGACGCGATTATGGCCATGCCGGCCGAGGCGCTGGCCGAGGAGCTTGCCCGCGACGGCGTGGCGTAGATGTGACAAAGGGACAACTCCATTACCGCATGCAAAAAGCCGAGGTCTCAACACGAGGCCTCGGCTTTTTTATCGAACAAATACTTAAGATTTGGGACAAACAAACCTGATTAATTTGTCCCGCGTGCGGGCGCTAGGAGCGCGTTTCCATCTTGGCGTGGCACTTGGGGCAGGTGACGCGGATTTTGCCCTTGCCCTTGGGGACGGAGAGCATCTGGCCGCAGTTGGGGCACTTGAGGTATGCCGTGGTCTTGCGACCCTTCCACATCTTCTTGGCCGTGCGCTTGGCGCGCTCAAAGTCTTCCTTGCTCGTTCCGGCTGCACGCGAGGCGCCTGTCGCTGAGGTGCCGCCGCCCAAACTGGCGACGAACTTGCCTAGGCCGGGGACGTTGGCAGTCGCGGCAACGAAGGCATCATTTTCCTTGCGGCGCGCGTCGATGTTTTTGGACAGGCCGCGCAGCACGCCGAGTGCGATTACGGCGATGGCGATCCAGCTGAGCCACTGGATACGGGCCATCGATCCGACCATCGCGAAAATAATTCCTATGAAGCCCAGCACGATGGTGAGTTCGTCGACGCCGTTGCGACCCTTCATAAAGTCATTCATGCGAATTGCCTTTCGTTCGATATGCTGCACGCCTTTATACCCCTTTTGGTGCAAGGGGGTCAGGTTAATCTGCACCAAGGGGTGCAAACGCACCTGTCCCCCTTGCACCAATTACTTGGCGAGCTTGTCGACGACGCGTTCGATCTCGGCGAGCTTGGCGGCTTTGAGCTCCTCGTCGCCCGATTCGATGGCCGACGCGACGCATCCCTCGATGTGTGCCTTCAGCACATCGGCGTTGATGCGGGCGATGAGTGCCTGCGTGGCCATGAGCTGCGTGGAAATATCGACGCAATAGCGGTCCTCCTCCACCATTCGCAGGATGCCATCGATTTGCCCGCGTGCCGTCTTGAGCATGCGGGTCACCGATTTGTGGTCTGCCATCATGGCGGGTCCTCGTTTCTGGTCGATGGGGTCGAATGCCTCTGGTGGCTGCTACGCGGCGGTTACGGACAGGGCATGGAACTTCTCGCCCGCACCCTCGACGGCGGCGGCGAGCTGCTCGGCGGCCACGGTGTCGGCGCACTCCACCTGGACGGTCTGGGTCTCGTGATCGGCATCGGCATCGGTCACGCCGGCCACGTTGAGCAGCGCGGTCTCGACAGTTGCGTCGCAGTGGCCGCACATAAGGCCGGAAGTCTTAATTGTGAAACGCATGGATATTCCTCTCTGTTGTGTCGGCTTTCCCAGGCACCCGACCTTGACCTTCAAGCCGTCGCTCGCGTACCAAAGTACGCGTCGCTCCTCTTTCAGGTCAATCTCTGGCACCTGGAAAACCCGTTCTAAATGGACGTAATAGTGAGCCTATTTTGCCACTTTAGGCTTAAAGGTTCGCAGGCGCAGTGCATTGCTTACGACGCAGACGCTCGACAGGCTCATCGCCGCGGCGCCAAACATCGGTGAGAGTTGCCAACCGGTGAGGGGGAAGAACACGCCCGCGGCGAGCGGAATACCGATGCCGTTGTAGAACAGCGCCCAGAACAGATCCTGCTTGATGTTGCGAATCGTGGCGCGCGAAAGCTCGATGGCGTGGGCGACGTCCATGAGGTCGCTGCGCATGAGCACCACGTCGGCGCCCTCCTTGGCGATGTCGGCGCCGGTGCCGATGGCAAGGCCCACATCGGCGCGCGCCAGGGCGGGGGAGTCGTTGATGCCGTCGCCCACCATGGCGACCTTGCTGCCCGCATCCTGCAGTTCGCGCACGTGGCGTTCCTTGTCGGCGGGAAGAACGTCGGCGATAACCTGCTCGCTGGTAAGTCCCTGTCTCTTATACACATCTCCGAGCCCAC
>CABSMZ010000092.1 GCA_902478875.1 uncultured Collinsella sp. | reverse complement strand
GAGACAGCCCTTAACCTCTACGGCGACGGCGGCAATGTTATCGCGCTCGAGCGCCGCTGCGTCTGGCGCGGCATTCCCGTGCGCGTGGACGAGGTCCGTATGGGCGAAAAGCTTGATTTGACCGATGCCGATATCGTCATGATGGGTGGCGGCTCCGACCGCGACCAGCTAGCCGTGGCACACGAGCTGCTCGCCCAAAAAGACAAGGTCGCGGCCTATGTTGAGGATGGCGGCTCGCTGCTTGCCATCTGTGGCAGCTATCAGCTGCTCGGCCGTTCGTACTATATGGGTGAGGATCGCATTGAGGGTCTGGGCGTCATTGCCGCCGAAACCGTACGTGGCTCCGATCGCCTGATCGGCAACGTAGCCGTCAAAACCGATCTGGCACCTGAGCCCTTTGTGGGATTCGAGAACCATGGAGGTCGCACCCTGCTCGACGCGGAGGCAACGCCGCTCGGAACGTCCGTCGTCGCGGGCACCGGCAACAACGGCGACGATGGCTTTGAGGGCCTGATCTACAAGGGCGTCATCGGCACGTACCTGCATGGCCCGGCGCTGCCCAAGAACCCCGAGCTCGCCGACTGGCTGATCGCCCATGCCCTCGAGCACCGTGGCGATGCACAGGCCGTCGCCCTGCTGCCGCTCAAGCCCCTCGACGACACCTACGAGCACGCCGCCCACGACGCCGCCATGAAGCTCCTCCCCTAGCACCTCACCACCACAAAGGGGACAGGCACCTTTGTGGTGGTTTTTCAGTTTGCCAACGATATGTGAACGGCTAAAAAAGTCTGCTATACTCTTTCCCGCTGTCCCCATCGTCTAGCGGCCAAGGACGCCACCCTTTCAAGGTGGATATCGCGGGTTCGAATCCCGCTGGGGGCACCATTTAAATTAAGAAGCCCGTTACCCCCGCGGTGACGGGCTTTTTGCTACCGATATGCCGGGATTCGAACCCGGCAGGGTGCGGACCCCGGCATCATCGCAAAGCCAGCGGGTAAAAAATGGCAAATATGAGTACTGTTACCATTTTAGTTACAGCGATTTCATGCCTTCAGAAGGCGATTTAGCCGTCAGGCGTCCTACGGCGGAAAAATTGCAGACGTTTATCGGCTAAGTACTTGGACATATGTTGCGTAATACTGCATATTTTGTAAAAAGATAATGCTACAGGACTTGTGACAGTACTCATATTTGACGTTTTTTGCCCACGACCCCTTATTACGTGGGCGAATCAGTTGCAAAACGGACTCCTAAACGTCCTTCGCAAACAAAAACCGGGGCCCACATGATGCGGACCCCGGCTCAATACCGTGACGATATGTCAGTTACGCTCTACACGTAGAACAGGATGTCGTCGTAGGTCGGGACCGGCCAGTAGTCGGCGGCCACGATCTCCTCCATGGCATCCACGGCGGCACGCAGCGTATCCATAGCGGGAACGACCTCGTGTGCATACACGTTGGCCTGCTCCTGGCCATCGAGGGCCTCGGCCTTCTGATGCACGGCGTCGAGCGCCTTGATGGAGTCGTTGATGGTGGTGATACCGTTGCAGAGCTTGTTGAGCGTGTTCTGCTCGCACTGCATGGCGGCCTCGGCACCGGCGGCACGAATAGTCTCAAGGCCCTTAGCGACCTTGGTGGCATAGGCGGTAATGACCGGGCGATAGGTACGACGCGCCTCGCGAACCATCGTGGTGGCCTCGATGTTCATGAGCTTGTTGTACTTCTCGAGCTTGCAGTCGTAGCGGCACTGGGCCTCGGCCTTGGTCAGGACACCCGTCTCCTCAAAGAGCGCGATAGCCTTATCGGAAACAAAGGCGGGCAGGGCGTCGGCCGTGGTCTTGTTGTTGGCAAGGCCGCGCTTCTCGGCCTCGATGGGCCACTCGTCGGAGTAACCGTCGCCGGAGAACAGGATGCGCTGGTGATCGGTCAGCACCTTCTTGCAGTACTCGAGCGCGGCGTCCTGGAACTTATCCTCGGGCGTACCCTCGAGTGCGTCGGCGAAGGACTTGAGCGATTTGGCCACGGCGGCATCGAGCACCAGGTTGGAGTCGGAGACGTTCTGCTCGGAGCCGCAGGCACGGAACTCGAACTTGTTGCCGGTGAAGGCAAACGGGGAGGTGCGGTTGCGGTCGGTGTTGTCCTGCATCAGCTTGGGCAGAGTATCGGCGCCCAAGTCGAGCACGCCGCGCGTGGCATGGACGGAAGCCTTGCCATCGATGATCTTCTCGACGACCTCGGTAAGCTGGTCGCCCAGGAAGATGGACATAATCGCCGGAGGAGCCTCGTTGGCGCCCAGACGATGGTCGTTACCGGCCGAGGCAACGGAGGCACGCAGGAGCTCCTGATAGTTATCGACGGCCTCGATCACCGCGGTGAGGAAGACGATGAACTGCAGGTTGTCGAGCGGAGTGTCGCCCGGATCGAGCAGATTCTCGGACTCGGTGCCAAGCGACCAGTTGTTGTGCTTGCCCGAACCATTGATGCCCTCAAAGGGCTTCTCGTGCAGCAGGCAGACCAAGTCGTGGCGGGAGGCGATGAGCTTCATCTTCTCCATCATGACCAGATTCTGGTCGATGGCCTCGTTGACTTCGCCATAGACGGGGGCAAGCTCATGCTGGCAGGGAGCAACCTCGTTGTGCTTGGTCTTGGCGGGAATGCCAAGCGCCCACAGCTCATCGTCCAGATCCTTCATATAGGCCGAGACGGTGGGGCGGATAGCGCCAAAGTAGTGCTCCTCGAGCTCCTGACCCTTGCATGGAGCAGCACCAAAGAGGGTGCGGCCGGTAATGACCAGGTCCTTGCGCTTGCGGTAGGCGTCCTTCTTGATCAGGAAGTACTCCTGCTCGTCGCCCACGGAAGGAACGACCTTCTTGGGGGTCTTACCGAACAGCGCCAAAACGCGCTTAGACTCACGCGAGAGCGCGGTCATGGAACGCAGCAGCGGGGTCTTCTTGTCCAGGGCCTCGCCCGTGTAGGAGCAGAAAGCCGTGGGGATGCACAGGACATCGTCCTTGATAAAGGCGGGGCTAGTGGGGTCCCAAGCGGTGTAGCCACGGGCCTCGAAGGTAGCACGCAGGCCGCCGTTGGGGAAGCTCGAGGCATCGGGCTCGCCCTGGATGAGGTTCTTGCCCGTAAACTTGGTAATGGCGGTGCCGTCGTGGTTGGGCTCCAGGAAGCTGTCGTGCTTCTCGGAAGTAATGCCCGAAAGCGGCTGGAACCAGTGCGCGTAGTGCGTCGCGCCCTTGGAGATGGCCCAGACCTTCATGGCATGGGCAACGGCGTTGGCCACATCCAGGTCGAGCGGCTCACCGCCCTCGAGGGTTGCAGCAAGGCGCTTCCAAATGTCCTTGGGGAGGTAGTCCTTCATGACTTCCTCAGAGAACACCATGGTCCCGAAGCGGTCAGTAAGTTCGGCCATACGGAACTCCCTTCGTATCGGCACCGCGTGAGAAGCGGTGTTGATTACTAACGAACGAGTCATAGCTTAGACTCGCCGTGTTTCCGCGACATTACCGTTATGTTGCTGTCGCGAAACCAATCAATGAGGTTACCCTATCGAGGCGGCGTTGCCACCCTCAACAGCCAATCAACTGCATAAATTGCAGACCTCTCCCCATGGTTTAAGGGTAGTCAATTTGGGATGGAGCTCTATTAACTGGTATTTTGCATCAGATACCAGTCTTTATAGTCCGTGCCTAGATTAGCCGCTCTGTTATAGAGAAAGCCGATAGCAAGGCATCTTTGATTGGTATCCCCGAATAACGAGTGAAACTCCACCGTGACACAGTGGTGCTGTAGAATCCTTACAACACATCACACTATTACGTATCTAGAGGAGCACGATATGCGCGTCGACGAGGTTTTTAAGCAGGCAGCATCCCAGGGCACCGCGCCCGTTTCGTTTGAGATGTTCCCGCCCAAGGGCGAGCTCACCCTCGACACGGCTCGCGAAGTGGCAGGCAATCTGTGCAAGCTTTCGCCGAGCTTTGTCTCGGTCACCTGCTCGGCCGGCGGCTCGAGCAACGGTGCCACCACCGCCCCCATCGCGCATATGATTTCGAGCGAATTCGACACGCCCTCGGTGGCACACCTCACCTGCGTGGGCCGCACCCACGCCGACATCGCCGCCAAGATCGACGAGTATCGCACCGCCGGCGTTGAAAACATTCTGGCCCTGCGTGGCGATCTCCCTGCCGGCGCGACCGAGGACGACAAGCCCGCCTCCGACTACGCCTACGCCCGCGACCTCATCCCCGAGCTCGTCGACGCCGGCTTTTGCGTGGGCGCCGCAGCCTACCCCGAGGGCCACATTGCCTGTGAGGATCTCAACCTCTCGGTCGAACACCTCAAGCAAAAACAGGACGCCGGCGCGAGCTTCTTTGTGACACAGCTCTTCTTTGATAACGAGTGCTTCTACCGTTTTCGCGAGCTTGCCGACAAGGCCGGCATCACCGTGCCCATTACCGCGGGCATCATGCCGTTTATGGGCAAGTCGCAGATCAGCCGCATGGTCTTTATGTGCGGCGCGTCGCTGCCCTCCCCCGTCATCAAGATTCTCGCCAAGTACGAGAACGACCCCGAGAGCCTGCAGGCAGCCGGTGTAGATTATGCCGCCCGCCAGCTTTGCGACCTCAAGGAGCACGGCGCCGACGGCCTGCACCTGTACACTATGAACCGTCCTGCGATCGCCGCGACCATTATGGAGCGCCTGGGGTAATGGAAAAACCGCACATCGATACAACCGCTGTCGAAGTGCCGGCCGACCTTGCGTCGCCGGCGCTTTACCGTGTCGATGCTGCGCACCATCCCCGTGTCGACCGTGCCGAGATGCTGCGGTATCTGGGTTACGGCGGCCAGCAGATCGAGCCCGAGCTGTCACGACGTATTGAGCTTGTGGTCGAGCGTCTGGAACTTGACATTGAGCCCCGTGGCGTGCGCCGCGTGTTTGCCGTCGATGCCACGGGCGTGGACGAACAAAGTGAGCCTTGCATTCGCTTGGTCGGCACCAACGTTGAGCTGCGAGGTCGCGATATCTATCGACATCTCAAAGATGCCCGCTTTGCCGCGCTCATGGCATGTACCCTCGGCATGGACGCCGAGCGTCGCCTGCGCACCACGGGAGCCCAACATCCCCTGGAGGGCGCCGTGCTCGACGCCGCGTGCTCCGCTTACGTGGAAGCCGCCGTTGAGCAAATGGACCAGCAGGTCAAGACGGACGCCGCCGCACACGGACTCGCCGGCAACTGGCGCTTTAGCCCCGGCTACGGCGACTGCCCGCTCTCGGCCCAGCGCTCGATCGTCAATGCGCTCAACGCCACGCGGCTCATCGGGCTTACCGTCACGCCGACCAGCCTGCTCATGCCCACCAAGAGCGTGACCGCGGTGATCGGCCTGTTCGACGGCGAAGTCCACGACGCCCAGAGCCGCCCCACCTGCAATATCTGCCGCATGCGCGAGCACTGCCGCTTCCGCGCCACCCATACCACCTGCTATTCGCATTCTGAATAAAATGTCAATGATGGCACGGTATCGAGGGAATCTCATCCGTATGTAAGCGAATGTCCTCACAAACAAGTACCATAAGATGCCAAATAACAACTATCTGAAAGCCAGTACATGCACAACATTCTGCAGTTCTCGCCACAACTAACCGCGCTTGAGTTTTTTTCAGGCATTGGCTTGGCTCGTGCCGGCATGGCAAAAGCCGGAATCAAAACAATCTGGGCAAATGACATAGACCATACTAAATGCGCCATGTACAGCCAGTGTTGGGGCGATGAACATCTAGTCGAGCAGGATGTCCACACACTCGACCCCGACCTAATACCTCAAGCCGACATCGCATGGGCGTCAAGCCCTTGCACAAACTTATCTCTCGCGGGAAACAGGGAGGGACTTATCTCTGGCAAAGAGTCTAGCGCGTTCTTTGGCTTTATTAAGGCCATCGAAGGAATGAGCGATCGTGCCCCGAGGGCACTTGTTCTCGAAAATGTCATCGGCCTTGCCACGTCTAATAACAGTGATGACTTTAGACTCGTTTGCCAGGAATTTAATCGTTTAGGCTATTCATGCGACGCTTATTTTATCGATGCACGGCACTGGCTTCCCCAGTCACGCCCCCGCATGTTTGTCGTCGGATTAAAAAACCCTCTTCCCAACAGCCGACTCGATTCCTCGCTTCGACCTGAAAAGGTCTCCTGGATTCACTCCGACCCTTCACTCATTACGCACGTCTCTCACCTAAACGAGCCAAGTCCACTTCGCATGACGGGCCTTGCAACGGTTGTTGAAAATATTCCCGAGAACGACAAGCGTTGGTGGAACAAAAACCAAGTACAAGCATTTATCGACTCACTTGCACCGCATCAAGCAGAGCGCCTTCAGCGCTTCTTAAATGCCAAAGAAAGAATTGTTCGCACTGCTTACCGTCGCACGCGATCGGGCGTTGTGCGCTGGGAAATCCGTGAAGAAGAAATTGCCGGATGTCTAAGAACGGCTCGCGGCGGCTCATCAAGACAGGCAGTCGTTATATGCGAAAACGGAAAGATAGAAGTTCGCTGGATGACTGGAACTGAATATGCCCGTCTCCAAGGTGCTGACTCATGTCAGTTTAGCGGCTTCTCGGATGCTCAGATTCGCTACGCATTCGGCGATGCAGTTGCCGTGCCAGTTGTCACTTGGCTTATAAAAAATGCAGTCAAACCCGCGCTTATGTCTTCAAGGAACGGAGTGGACAATAATGGAAATGACCAATTGCTCCTTGAGCGAGCCCGATAAAGACATCTTGGATGCCATTGAACTCTGGTACGAATCCAAGCGCAGCAAGCGAGGCAACGTCAACCGTAACGTCATGGCGGTTGGCATAGGCATAAGCGAGCTGTTGCAAAACCGTTTTCCGCTCACCGACGATTATGTGCAATCGGACAAGGGGAGCCAAGTACGAGGCCTAAGTGGAGCATGCATCAAAACAGTTTTAGCCAGACATGGGGAAACGCGTGCCTTCGCATCAGAGGGCGGCAGAACCTCACGCGGCACACTCCCGATGGCGCTTGAGCTTGCCACAATTATCAACTCTGCCCTACCCAGTGACACTTGCGAAGACACTCGTCTTGAAGCTGCGAATGCAATCGCCAATTTCTTCGTCGAGCGAATCCAGGTCGATTTCTTTAACCGGCAGAGAATCAAAGTCGAAATCGATCTTCAAAAACCAATTTCTGTCATTGTCGATGATATCCTAGCCGAAGCAAGCCTACGGTCCGATAAGCCAACGGGTACCGTCGCACAGCACCTGGTAGGTGCAAAACTAGAGATGTTATTTCCAACCATAGAAATCGGAAAGGACAACTCAAACGCCGCCGACCAGCAGACAGACCGTTCTGGCGATTTCCAAATCAATGATGCTGCATTTCATGTGACTGTATCGCCAATGGCCAAATTGACCGATCGATGCCGAGATAACATTCGAAATGGCATTCGGCCCATCGTCGTTGTCCCCCACGATAAAGTTTCCTTCGCTTACGGACTGTTCGAAAGTGAGGGACTCGGCAATCGCGTACAGGTTATCGCGCTCGAATCGTTTATCGGCATCAATATTGAAGAGTTATCGTTCTACAAGCGAGGCCTAATTCGATTAAATGTCGCACG
>CABSMZ010000091.1 GCA_902478875.1 uncultured Collinsella sp. | reverse complement strand
GTCTACCACGGAGCGACCCCCGCCCGCCCCACAAGCCGCATCGCACCACAAACCAGTCTTTTTGGGACGGCGCGAATCGTGGCAGTCAGCCTCCCAACACGCTAATGGCGGGCGCGCATCTTCACCAAACGCACTATGGCAAGCGCAAAGCCCACAGCGGCCACAGCCATGAGTACGTAGAACACCGAGCGAAAGCCGAATAGGAATACATCCGGACGGCCTGCAACAAAACTGGTCACGGCCTCGCCCATCGCCACGCTCATCTGCCCATACAGAATATGCGACGCCGCCGTAATGCCGAGTGCCATGCCGGCGTAGCGCGCCAGGCTGCCCAGGCTGCCCGCAAAGCCGAGCGCTTCGCGCGGAGCTGACCCCATATACAGCGAGTTGTTGGGGCTCTGGAAAATCGACGTGCCACACGACATAAACGCAACGCAGCACACGATCACAGGGATAGAAGAGTGCTCGTCGAGCGTGCTTACCGCAAAGAGACCGCACACGTACACGCCCAGGCCGACCGCCGTGGGGCCCTCGCAGCCAACACGGTCCGAAACCGTACCCGAAAGCGGTCCGATAAAGGCATTCACCATCGGCAGCGCCAAAAAGAGCAATCCGGAAATGTCGGAACCAAAGCCATGGGCGTCCTGAAAATAGAACGGCAGGATAAACTCAGATGCGCCAATACCAACGAACACGATGAGCATGCAGGCAAGGTTGATGGTGAAGGCCGAATTTGCAAAGCAGCGACGAGCGGCCTCGATCAGGGACATGGGGCGCTCGCCGGCCTCCGGCTTAACATGCGGCAGCGTGTAGAGCCCCACGATAAACGAGATGACGCCAATGGGCAGGTTGATGAGGAAGATGCTCTCCCAAGGAAAACTTGCCACCAGCATGCCGCCGAGCACGGGGCCACACATCATGCCGAGGGCCACAAAGGTCGCAAGAATACCCATGGCACGGCCTCGTTCGCGCGCCGGAAACGACTCAGTGATGATACCCATGTTGTTGGCCATGGCCGCCGCGCAACCGACGCCCTGCACAATGCGTGCCAGAATAAGAACCTCGAGCGAGGCCGAAAGGCCGCACAGCAGCGAACCGACCGAAAAGACGATGACGCCCAGCTGAAACACATTCACCTTGCCGCGCACGTCGCCCAGACGGCCAAACGGCAACATAGCCACGCAAGTCGCAAGCAGATACACCGAGCTTACCAGCTGAATGCGATCGAGGCCCACGCCCAGTTCCTTTTGCATCACGGGCAGCGCCACGGTCACGACGGTCGAATCCAGACACACCATAAACGTCATGATGAGCACGGTAAACAGAATCGCCCACTTGTTCTTGCCATGGGTGTCGCCCTCTAGGGCAATGTGCTCGCGGCGCAGCTGCTCTGCGGTTTTCTCCATATCCATCCTTTCGAGTGGCCCAACGCAAAAACGGGGCCCCAATCGCCTGTAAACAGTCGCGATTGGGGTCCCGCCTACGGAATCGGAACTAAATGTCGCCGAAGCTTTCTGCCAGCATCGGCGCCTTGTGCGAACGCTAGCCTAGCACTGCTCGAGCGCCTGCTCAAGGTCGGCAATCAGATCGGCCGTGTCCTCGAGGCCGCACGACAGGCGCACCATGTCGGCGGAGATGCCGCAGGCGATGAGCTCTTCATCGTTCATCTGGCGATGCGTAGCGTTAGCAGGATGCAGGCAGCAAGTGCGGGCGTCGGCAACGTGCGTGGCGATCTGGGCGAGCTTGAGGCTCTTCATAAAGGTCTCGGCCGCCGCGCGACCACCGTTAAAGCCAAAGCTCACAACGCCGCAGGTGCCGTTGGGCATGTACTTCTGAGCCAGGTCATAGTACTTGTCGCCCTCCAGGCCCGGATAGCTCACGAAGCGCACCTTGGGATGGCTCTGCAGGAACTTGGCAACGGCCAGGCCGTTCTCACAATGACGCGGCATGCGCACATGCAGGCTCTCGAGCGAGCTATTCAGGAAGAACGCCGCCTGCGGATTCTGCATAGGACCAAGATCGCGCATGAGCTGAGCGGTTGCCTTGGTAATGAAGGCGCCCTCGCGACCGAACTTCTCGGCATACGTCACGCCGTGGTAGCTCTCGTCGGGCGTGGTGAGACCCGGGAACTTGTCCGCATGAGCCATCCAGTCAAACTGACCGTGGTCGACGATCACGCCGCCCAGGTAGGCCGCATGGCCATCCATGTACTTGGTGGTGGAGTGCGTAACGATATCGGCGCCCCACTCAAAGGGACGGCACATCACGGGCGTCGGGAAGGTGTTGTCGACCATCAGCGGCACGCCGTGGTCATGTGCGGCCTTGGCAAAGCGCTCAATATCGAGCACAGCAAGGGCGGGGTTGGCGATCGTCTCGCCAAAGACGAGCTTGGTATTGGGCTCAAAGGCTGCCTCGAGCTCCTCATCGGTGCAGTCGGGGGCGACGAACGTGCAGGTCACGCCCATGCGGCCCATGGTATGGGCGAGCAGGTTATACGTACCGCCGTAAATGGCAGAGCTAGCGACCACATGATCGCCGGCACCGGCCACATTAAAGATCGCGAGGAAGTTCGCAGCCATGCCCGAGCTCGTGAGCATCGCGGCGGTGCCCCCCTCCATCTCGCAGATCTTGGCGGCAACCAGATCGCACGTGGGGTTCTGCAGGCGGCTGTAGAAGTAGCCCGACTCCTCCAGGTCAAACAGCTTACCCATATGCTCCGACGTGTCGTACTTCCACGTGGTGGACTGGTAGATGGGCACCTGGCGCGGCTCGGCATCTCCCGGGTGATAGCCGCCCTGAACACATGTGGTACCGATGGTCTGCTCGCTCATATCTTGCTCCCTTGCCTGGGTTACGTTTTATTCGGTTCACGATACCGCTACCCCGCACCCCTCTCAACCCATCCCCAAGGTAGGTTATTGGACAAATTGATCTGGAGTATTTATCTCAAGCCTTGGGCATTTGCTCGATAGATAAAAACGAGGCATACATGAAGCTCTCGATGATTACATGCCCCGTCACGGGTACCATAGGCGGGTACACCGTGACCAAGGAGACAACGATGAAGCAAATCGATACGGCCCAGCTCGACATCACCGCCTGTCAGGCTCAGGCTGCCGAATACCACGCCCGTGGCTTTAACTGCGCCCAGGCCGTCGCCTGCACGCTCGCACCTGCCGTCGGGCTCGACCCCCAGGTCGCCTTTACCCTCACCGAGGGCTTTGGCGCCGGCATGGGCGGCATGACCGAAACCTGCGGCGCCATCTCGGGCGCCGTGGCCATCATGGGGTTTGTAATGAGCGACGGCATGGAAAACCCCAAGACTAAGGGCCAGACCTACAAGCTGTCGCGCGAAATCGCCAAGCGCTTTGGCGAGAAGAACACGACGACCGTCTGCGGCACGCTCAAGGGCATCGGATCGGACAAGGGTCCGCTCCGCAGCTGCCCCGGCTGCATCGACGATGCCGTCGAAATCGCCTGTGATGTGCTAAAGCAGCTCGCCGAGTAAACGACAGCAACAGAAAAGCGACGGCCGGCGCACTTGGAATCCATCCAAAAGCACGCCGGCCGTCGCCGTTAGAATTCGGCAAACTCGGGAGCGCCGACCTCAATCTCCTCGCGCCCCGCCATAAGCTCGCGCATCTTGGCGCAAAACGACTCCTGCTCCCCTGCCTTAAACACCAAGTGAAGTGTCACGGTATCCGCGTAATCGGTATCCGAAACCTTGGCACCCGAATCCTGGGCCAAACGAAGCACCTGCTCATACTGTGGATAGGCCACATGCACATCAACCGGCACGACGCTCGTCATCTCGACGATCTGCCCAGCCTCCCGAGCAGCCGCCACCGCCGTCTGCGTCGCCGCGGTATAGGCGCGCACCAAGCCACCAGGCCCCAACAGCGTGCCACCAAAATAGCGCGTCACTACGCAGCAAACATTTTTGAGCCCCGCGCCGCGCAACACCTCGAGCGTCGGCATACCGCTCGTGCGGCTCGGCTCACCGTCATCGCTCTGGCGCTCACGACCATCGACCAAAATCCACGCGGGAACATTGTGTCGAGCGTCGTAATGACGCTTGCGAACGGTCTCGATAAAGGCATTAGCCTCATCTTCGGACTCAATATGGACCAGCTGGGCAATAAACCGGCTCTTGCGGTCCACAAACTCGCCCGAAGCCTCAATATTCGATTGCAGAGTAAAATAGCTGTCCAACAAAGCCCCTCAATAAAATAAAGCGCAGCAACAAACAGCCTCAATAATACGTCAAAGACAGAACCGTTGCCCTCGCCGACAAGAACGGAAACGCCAATAATGCCGTCACCAACAGCGAGAACCCGTCAGCGCGAGCAAGGTGCCTTGAAAGTCGAGATTGCAACAAAAATGAGGCTGTCGATGATCAGGCAAAGACAGCGAGACGGCGTCAGCTGAGTCGATTTGGCCCGAAAGAGGAGGGAGCACGCCTTATGGCGGCGACCGACGAATGAGCGCCAAATCGGCCAGCTGACGCCGTCGCAGCGTCAACAAAGTGCCGAGTGGGCTTGTAAGCCGGGTTCTGTCGTGAACGGTCATTTATCTTGTCTGCACGTTACCGTGCAGCTCCACGCACGCTACCCGAACGCGGACCGGGCCGGCCCATAGCGTTCCTATTCGCGCTTGCTCCGGATGGGGCTTGCCAAGCCGCCGTGTTGCCACGACGCTGGTGGTCTCTTACACCACCGTTTCAGCTTTTCCCTTTACGCCTTGCGGCGCAGGTGGGAGTCTTCTTTTCTGCGGCGCTTTCCGTCGGATCACTCCGCCCGGCCGTTAGCCGGCATCCCGCCCTCTGGAGCCCGGACTTTCCTCACGCGTACTGCAAGCAGCACATCGCGCGACCGTCTGGCCCACTCAGCAGTGCAAGAGTGTAGCACACCGTCACCACAGGCAATGGCACAACACAAGCGTTCGACACGATAAACCAAGAACCACGCCATGCAGTACAATAGGGTTGTCGATGGGCAACGTCGTCAGTCGAGACGCGACCGCGCTCCGCACCCCTCCGTCTACTCGGTGCGTTCCCGCCTCCTCCCCGAGGCGGGATGTCGGCATTTTTCACGCACCGACAACCCAATAGCCTGTGGACAGCACGGGCAGCATCGTGCACGGATAGCATCGCGCACCTCAGCAGCAAATGCAAAAAGGGACCCGTCCATTGCGGACGGATCCCTTAAAACAAGTGATCGTCAAACCGATTTACTCGGCGTCGGTCTCCTCGTCCTTCTTCTCGGAAGGCAGCGGGGTAACCTCGATCTCGACGCCCAGAGTCTCAGCAGCGGACTTCATGGACAGGGAGATACGACGACGGTCGAGGTCGATCTCCATGACCTTGACCTGAACCTTGTCGCCCACGTGGGTGACCTGAGAAGGCTGATCGACGTGCTTGTTGGCCATCTCGGAGATGTGCACCAGGCCCTCGATGCCCTCGCCCAGATCGACGAAAGCGCCAAACGGGACAAGCTTGGTCACAGTGCCCTCGACGATAGCGCCGACGGGGTACTTCTTGACCAGTGCGCGCCACGGATCCTCGGTGGTCTGCTTGAGACCCAGGGAGATGCGCTCGCGGTTGAGATCGACGTCGAGAACCTCGACCTCGACCTCCTGGCCGACCTTGACAACCTCGGAAGGATGGTTGACGTGGTTCCAGGAGAGCTCGGAAATGTGGATGAGGCCGTCGATACCACCGAGGTCGACGAAGGCGCCGAAGTCGACGATGGAGGAAACGGTGCCCTGGAGACGCATGCCAGACTTGAGCTTGGACAGGATCTCGGAGCGCTCGGCCTTACGGGACTCCTCGAGCACGACGCGACGGGAGAGGACGACGTTGTTGCGGTTGCGATCCATCTCGATGACGCGAGCCTCGATGCGGGTGCCCATGTAGGAGGTGAGGTCCTTGACGCGACGGAGGTCGACGAGGGAAGCGGGCAGGAAGCCACGCAGGCCGATGTCGAGGATCAGGCCGCCCTTGACAACCTCGATAACCTCGCCCTCGACGTTCTCGCCGGAGTTGAACTTCTCCTCGATGCGGTTCCAAGCACGCTCGTACTCGGCACGCTTCTTGGACAGGACCAGACGACCGTCCTTGTCCTCCTTCTGGAGAACCAGAGCCTCGATGGGATCACCGAGTGCAACGATGTCTGCAGGGTTAGCGTCCTTGCGGATGGACAGCTCGCGGACCGGGATAACGCCCTCGGACTTGAATCCGATGTCAACGAGCACCTCGTCATGCTCGATCTTAACGACAGTGCCGTTAACGAGATCGCCCTCATCAAAGTCGGTAATCGTACCGTCGATGAGGTTGTTCATCTCCTCCTCATTGACATCGTCAAGAGAGAAAATGGACGAGTTCTGAATCTCACTCAAAGGTGGACCCCTTTCGAACTACGGGGCCCCGATTGCTAGGACCTACAGAAGGGTGCGACAAGCACACAACGTTTAGGAACACTCGGGAGCCGACAGATACTAATGTGACGCTTATGCAATCACGTTCGTATAGGTTACGGGGAAATGAGTTCGATTTCAAGCGTGAACTGCGATTTTTTACTCGTGTGGAGACTTTTTCGTAATCTTATGAACTCACGTCTCCGCAACTTGACGATAACCAGCCAGGCATTTGGCTTTGGGGTAAAGTATCCGGAGCCAACGATTCTAGATCGATTTTTCGAGAAAGGTGCCCGCGTGCTCAAAGCAGTCGTTTTCGATATGGACGAAACGCTTCTTAGCATCAACCTCAACGCATTCATCCTTCGCTATTTTAAGGATGTCTCGTCGATGCTCGCGGATATCGGGCGACGCAGCCGCGGTGGCACGATGGCACGCCTGGGCACCATCCTTGTCGACCTCAACGCCAATCGCCGCAGCGGCACGGACAATCGCACCAATCTTGAGTTTTACCAAGAAGAGGTCGAGCGCAGGTGCGGCATCTGCCTCTCCGATCCCCTCATCTACGAGGCGTTTACCTACTACGACCGCGAAGTTCTTCCGTACAAGAACGACGATGTCATCAACGCCCACGCCATGCCCGGCGCACATGCCGCGCTTCAGGCCGTACAGGATGCAGGGCTACGTTGCGCGCTCTTTACCAACCCCAGCTTTCCGCAGGGGGCCATCGAGTGCCGCATGGGCTGGGGCGATCTGGCCGACGCTCCCTTTGAACTCGTAACGCACATGGGAAACGCCACCCGCTGCAAGCCCGATGCCACCTACTATCTAGAGCAACTTCAGGTGATGGGACTCGAGCCGCACGAGGTTCTTATGGTGGGCAACGATCCCAAACGCGACTTCCCGTCCCCCGATTGCGGCATCCAAACCGCCTTTGTGGGCCAGGGCAAGCCCAGCCGAGCCACCTGGCGCGGAACCATGGAAGACTTCGCCCGCGACTTTAACGCCGTTGTAGAAGCCTTCTACGAACACCAAATAGCCGACGAACTGTCATAGGACCCCTCCCTCGCTCCAAAAAAGCGCCACAGGTTGAGCATAAGTCAGACACTATGACCCAATCCAGGGGCACGGAAACGACAGGAGCCCCCGCTCGTGACCGCGGGTCGGGGCTGCGACAATGTTGTTGAAGTGCCAGAGGCGCAGCCGCGCCGCAACGAGGTTGGGAGGCTCCCATGCCAAAGTATTCTACC
>CABSMZ010000090.1 GCA_902478875.1 uncultured Collinsella sp. | reverse complement strand
TTTTTCAAGCAGAAGACGGCATACGAGATCTAGTACGGTCTCGTGGGCTCGGGCTCCGGAGCGACTTCGGCCACGGGCTCGGGCTCGGCGCGCTTAACGTGCTTGGGGCGCACAGCCTTCAGGTCCTTCTCACCGCGCTTTTTCTTTTTGTAGGACTGCTTGGCTCCCTTGGCTGCCTTGGGCTTGTCCTCGCCCTTGGCGAGAGCGGCATCCCAAGCCTCGTTGGCGATGACGGTGGCATACAGACGCCCGCCCTTAAAGACGGTCAGCTTAATGCAGTCGTCAAGCTCTTCGAGCAACTCGCGCGTGGACTCAAAGCCCAGGTCGTAGGCCGTCATATCGCCCGCGACGAGTGCCTCCTCGACCTGCGTCATAAACGTTTGCTTGCCGCATCCAATCGCATCGCGTAGCAGGCGATACAGATAGATGTGGTTGCCCAGCGAAAGCGTGGGCCTAACTATTGTCTTGCTCATGGCAAATCTCCTCTTTACACATGTAAAGCATCTTACCATCGCATAGCGTTCGCCATGGCGGCGCCCAAGGCAAACGGGCGCGAACCGCTGTCGATTCGCGCCCGTTATACAGGCCGGTTATCTATGAGAGGAAAATGTGCTTAGTTGCCCGATGCCGTGCCTTGGCTCGAGTTGTCGGATGCCGTGCCGGACGCGGTTCCGCTCGAGCTGTTCGAGCTGTTGGTGTTGCTGCCGTCTGCTGTGCCCGTTCCCGAAGTGCTGTCGCTCGTCTGGCCGCCCGTGCTCGGATGCGAACCGTCAGTCGTTTGGCTTGAGTCGGTCGTGCCGGACGGCGTGCCACTGTTGGACGCAGAAGAATCGGTGTCCTGCGATTGGTTTTGGGTGTTCGATGACGAATCGGCAGAGGTAGAACTGTCTTGTGCGTCGTCCGTCTGTGCCTGCTGATCTTGTGACTGGGCGGTGCCATTTGCATCGCTCTCGGTCGTGCGCGACGAAAGGATTGGCTCGGGGCGCTCACCCAGACCCTCTCCGGCAGTGGTGATAAGGATGGCGCCGGCGCAGGCGATGACCGCGACGATGGCGATGGCGATCGAGAAGACGATGACCTTCTTTTGCGTCTGGCTGCGCTCTGCCGCTGCCTTGGCGCGCAGGCTGTTGGGGGCGACGCGCGCCGTGGTCGCGCGACCTGCAACCTGACGCATCTCCTGCGTGGTCGCGGCGCCACCTAGGTGCTCCTCGACATCGGGTTCAACGGGCTCGTAGGCGCCGGCAGGGTAGTCGACAGCGGCATGCGTGCCCTTGATTGCTTCGGCGCTGGCAGAGATAAAGTGGCGGTAGACCTGCGAGGACACAACGGTGATGACCGAGCTCACGGCGGCGCCAATTACTGAACCAGCGATACCAATCTTGGAGGCAAGCGCGACGCTCGTGGCGGCAGCTGCGGCGCCGGCGATGATCTGGGGAATGGAAATGTCGTCAAACAGGCCCTTTTTGGGTGCGATGGCCATGGTCTGTCCGATGGAATGGTTCTCGTGCACGCCGTTGTTGAGCGATGCCGGCGTCATGACGCGCGTGCGCGGCGCGTCGGTATATTCAGTCGTCATACGGGGTCCTCCCGGTTCGTTTAGTGCTGCGACAGGTTGTTCAGCCCTCAGGGTACCCAGTCGGTGTGAACCGGAGATGGATTCGCCCGCAACACCATCAACTCACCAAAGCGCGAAACTTCTTCTCAGGCTGATCGAATGAAGACGGGGCGAATCGTTCGGATGTCGAAAGGAAGGTTGACCGGATTTGAAATCCCGTGGAATAATCGGGCTCGCGGCGCTGTTGCTTGCGCCGGGTAGGGAGCGTCATGAAAATCCTTAAGCGGATCAACAACAATACGGTTATCTGCGTAAACGCCAAGGGCCGTGAACTCGTGGCAATTGGCCGCGGTATCGGGTTTCCCAATGGCCCCGATGAGGTCACACTCGATAAGATCGAGCGAACCTTCTACGGTGTCGACTCGCGCTACCTAGCGCTGCTCGACGAGATCGATCCTCAGGTGATGGAGTTCTCCGCCCAGATTGCCGATATCGCTCGCTCCAACATCTCGCGCGAGCTCTCGGCAAACCTTCCCTTTACCATGGCTGACCATATCGCCTTTGCCATCAAACGCTGCCGCGAGCATATGTTTGTGCAGATGCCGCTCTCCTATGATGTGCAGCAGATGTACCCCATTGAGTACAAGATCGCCAAGTTCGCGATCGAGGGCATCAATCGCGGCTTCAACGTCAAGATGCCGCGGGGGGAGGCGAGCGGTATCGCGCTCTGTATCGTCAACAGCGTGGTCGCCTCGTCTTCAAAGGCCAAATCCAATACGGTGCGTAAGGACGAGGTGATGCTCGAGAGCTTCACCAAGATTATCGAATCCGAGCTGGGGGTTTGCGTGGACCGCGACGGCTTTGACTTTTGCCGTTATGCCACGCACGTGCGCTACCTGTTAGAACGCGTGCAGACAGGAGAGCCCCTCAACACGGAGAACGGCGCGCTTTACGGACCGCTCTGCGAGCAGCATCCCGACGTGGCCGTGTGCGTCGACCGCATGGCCGCGCTTATCGAAGAGCGCTTTGACGCCGGGCTCGCCGATGAAGAGAAGGTCTACCTGATGCTCCACGTCAATCGCGTCTGCGCGGGATCTAGGTCCTAATCGACCGCTCGCCGCTGAAGTTTGACCGTTGGCCGGTTTCGACTTTCGTAAAAGCAACTGTTGGATGTAGTTTCATAGTCACATAAGGTGTTATTCGAGAAGAGCCTCGAAGCATGACGTAGACAGTTCCCTGTCCGCTTTGTGCTTTGGGGCTCTTCTGTTTTTGTCTTCTTCTTGCTTTTCTCGATTTGCCTCGTGTCAGGCCTGCCGTAATCGGTTCTTCGCGTGTGCGCAAACGGGAAGACAGAAAAGCAAGGGAGTTCAGCTATGACTGACAATAAGAAAATCGCCGCGGACGTGCTCGAGGCCGTCGGTGGCAAGGAGAACGTGACGTTTGTTGCGCACTGTATGACGCGCCTGCGTTTTAACCTCAAAGATATCGATGCCCCCGATATCAAAGAAGTGAAGAAGATTGGCGGTGTGTTGGGTGCTCAAATCTCCGGAGGGCAGTTCCAGGTAATCGTGGGCCAAAACGTGCCCAAGGTTTATGACGAGCTCTGCAAGATCGGCGGCTTTGCCAAGCAGGACGCCATCGACGAGAACCTTGATGCTCCTAAGCAGAAGCTCACACCTAAGGTTATTGGCAATAACATCCTCAACTACCTGTCAAGCTCCATGGTGCCTATGATCCCCGTCCTAATGTGTGCTGGCCTGTTCAAGACCGTAGCGGTGGTGCTGGGACCTACGATGGCGGGCGTGCTGTCCGACACAAGCGACCTTTATGTTCTGATGAACATGGTTTATGACGCAGCGTTCTATTTTATCCCCATCTACCTTGGCTATAATGCGGCTAAGAACATTGGCGTAACGCCTGTCCTCGGTGCCTTTATGGGCGGCATTCTTATCGACCCGACCATGATTCAGCTTGCGACCGATGGAGCTCAGTTCTCCGTTTATGGCATTCCCTGCGTCGCCGCAAACTACACAAAGACGGTCCTTCCCATTCTTCTGTCCGTGTGGGCGATGAGTTATATCGAGCGCTTCTTCCGCAAATATGTGCCAGATACCCTTTCAACGGTTTTCGCGCCTTTCCTTACCATGGTCGTCGCTGCTCCTGTGTCTCTCTGCGCTCTCGCCCCTGTTGGTTCATGGGCCGGTAATGCCCTCGCCGCCGGTTTTGAGTTCCTTGGTACTTCCGGTGGTATCGCCGCCATCCTCGGAGGAGGTATTCTGGCGGGTCTTTGGTGCCCAATGATTATTACCGGCATGCATGTGGCGGTTGCGATGATTGCCATCGCTAACTATATGACTGTGGGAACCGACAGCTTTGTTTTGGTTGCGACGGGCGTTAGCCTTTGGGCGACCTTCGGCTGCGAGGTGGCGACCTGGCTCAAGCTGTGCGATAAAGACGAGAAGAGCATGGCATTCGGCTATTTGGTCGCAAACATTGTCGGAGGCGTCGGCGAGCCTTTCATCTACGGCATGATGCTGCGCTATCGCCGCGTGTTTGTCTGGAAGATTATCGGATCCTTTGTTGCCGGTGCGCTTGCAATCGCTCTCGGAGCCACGGTTTATACTGCCGGCGCGGCATCTAACTTCTTGGAGTTCCTCGCGTTTGCGGGCGGCGGGACCCAGAATCTCATCAACTTTGGAATCGCTGCTGGTGCAGGCTTCCTTGTGAGCGCCTTGGGCACGTATTTCCTGGGCTTTACGGCGGATGAGCTCGAGAATGGTCCCGTTTCCGAGCGTTAAGTTTTCTACGGCCTGCGTGTGGCAGGACGCATTGGAAGGGCGTCCATGACGCCCTTCTCTTTTTGTATTTCTATTTCCGATGTTTGGGCGGCGTGTGCCGCGAAGAGTTGGAGTTGGAATGAACATAGAGTTTGGAATCTCGAAGATTGACGTAACACCCCAGTCTCCTTGCCGCATGGGCGGCTACAACAGAAAAGGTGCCTGGACGGATGTTCTTGATCCTATTGAGGTCAACGCTAGCGCTGTCTGTGTTGATCTTGTCCCGTTTATTCTTATCGAGCTCGATTCAATAATGGTGTCGAAAGATTTTTCCCTTTCGGTCAAGAACGCCGTATCGTCAAAAACGGGCATCGATTCGAGCAATATCGTCGTCGCATGCATTCATACCCATTCTGCACCATGCTATTTTAAGCTTGCCTAC
Source organism: uncultured Collinsella sp. (assembly GCA_902478875.1). Classification (GTDB taxonomy): domain Bacteria; phylum Actinomycetota; class Coriobacteriia; order Coriobacteriales; family Coriobacteriaceae; genus Collinsella. The sequence continues at coordinate 2,958 of CABSMZ010000090.1, read as the reverse complement.
GAGGACACGTTACCTGAAACCGAATTGACGAGTGATTTGATTGGCTTGGCTACCGAGGCGGCGGTATCTGCATGGGCGTCCAGGTCGAAGGCGACCGTATCGATGGAGATGTTAGGCATCGAGGGACTGTACGGGAATCGAAATGTTCAGGGCGGTCCGGCCGATAAACAGGTAAGTATTTTCTCGTTTGAGGACGCTCAAGGTGGTCGCCCAATTGGAAAAATGCTGTTCATGTCCGCTCATCCTACCATCCTTAATGGGAAAAGCGCCGTCCTCTCTGCTGATTTGATTGGGCATGTCAGGCAGCGTTTGGAGAGGAAATATGGCTGTCCTGTACTTTGCGTCAACGGAACGTGCGGGGATGTGTCGACGCGTTTCTATCGGCAAGGGGAGGGAGTTGCCGAACTCGAGCGTACGGCTAACGAACTTTGCGCTCAAATTGAATCCAAGCGTGAGCGCGCGGCACTCAGAGTTGATACTCCGCGTTGGGGCTCTATCAGCATGAAGAGTGTCTACGATGCAAAAACAGATCCAGATTGGATCGAGATGACCAATCGGATAGAGGCTATGGATGCGAGCCCGATGCGAGACTTTCTCCTTAAGCGGCAACAGCTTAAGCTCTCGATGGGGAAAATCGAGCTTGAGCTTCCGAGCCAGTTTGCGGTAATTGGTAACTGCATTTTTATCACGATGCCATGCGATACGTGTAGCACATTAGGCTTGGATTTTAAGAGGGCGTTTAGCCAATACAACGTCTTTGTTATCGGCTATGCGAACACGTACTGCAACTACCTTGTGCCTCAGGAAGACTACGGCAAGTATTTTGAAACCTACAACTCGCGAACGCCGCGCGGGGTTGCCGATGCGTTCGTTGCGCGAATCATTCAGGCGGTCGGTGCCGCGCTATAGCAGGCGCTATAGACCATCGTGGTAGATGAACCGGTCAGGATTATACGGAGCATGTATTGTGTCAATCATTGAACCTCTCATCCAACAAGTCCTTATCATGTTTTTGCTCATGGGAATGGGCTACGCTCTAAACCGCTTGGGCATATTGAGCGAGCAGGCTGCAATAGAATTCGGAAAGTTGCTCATCAACCTTGTGATTCCCGCAATCATTCTCAAATCATTTTGGATCGAGTATTCGTTTCAGAGGATGTATGAGTTGGGAATGACCTTAATGCTGTCGGCGGCGATGTTGTTGCTCGCTTGCGTTGTTGCCCGCCTGTTGTTCAGGGGCCGTCCCATCGACATTTTTGCTGCGGCATTCTCGAATGCTGGATTTGTGGGAATACCCCTTGTTGAAGCGGCGCTTGGAAAAGATGCCGTGTTTTTCATCACGTGCATGATCGCTCTTCTCAATGCCATGCAATGGACATACGGGCAGTATCTGCTGTCGGGGTCTAAAAAATGTATGAGTCCTAAAGCGATCCTGACAAGTCCAATGGTCATGGCTTTATTGGGCGGTTTCTTGATTTTTATCCTTCGTGTCCCAACGGTCCCTCTGGCACAGTCAGTGCTTTCGTATATCTCGGGGCTCAACACTCCGCTAGCAATGATGACTCTCGGTATCTATCTTGCTCAGTCTGATTTGATGGCGCTCCTGAGGGCGAAAAGCTTGTTTGCCGTCTCATCGGTCAGGCTGCTTGTCATTCCGATTCTTTCGCTCCTGTTCCTATGTCTCTTTCCATGTGATAGGTCAATTAAGATGGCGCTGCTGATTGCGGCTGCGACCCCCACCGGCGCGAATGTAGCTATCTTTGCCCAGCAGCATAATAAGGACTATCGATATGCATGTGGAACAGTCTGTGTTACCACCCTTCTGTCTATGTTCACTATGCCAGCGATAGTGTCCTTGTCTCAGCTAGTGTTCTAGGCGCTATGCCACGCACCTGCGGATGAACGCTTCGTGGCGGTCGATTATGGCCGGGGCCCAACAATCCGGACCGCCGTCGATCGTGCTGGCAACAGATGCCATCAACTCATCAAGGGGGCTTGCTATCATTGGTGCACTAGCTTGATGCTAAACTGAATTAATGATTGCGAGGTGGTTTACGTGATGTACCCGTATATGACATTCGAAGATGGTACCGAGGTCATTCATTCTGACCTGATCACAGATGGCGATATCGAAAAGGTCATCGTGCATTTTGAACGACCGACGGCAGAGGGTTTCGACTCCGCTCGTTGCGAGCTGCCTTCTTACAATTGGACCATGTGGGAGGGGCGTTTTACCGACGAGGAGAAGCGAGGTTTTGAGACTTTTCTGAGCAATAACGCCCATCTGCTGTATCGCTACGCCGCAAACGGAGGAGCTAAAGTTGCCTAGCCTTTTTCTTATTGGCGGCTATCGGGTCTTCTTTTGGTCCAATGAAGCGGGCGAGCCAATCCATGTCCATGTTTGCAAGGGGGCGCCTTCAGATAACTCGGCCAAAATCTGGCTGACTCGAAGAGGTGGCTGCATTGTCGCTAATAACAAAGCGAAGATCCCCCGGAGCACGCTTGATGACCTCTGTGAAATCATCGCCGCTCAGCATGAATTGATTTGCTCTAAATGGAAGGCATTTTTCCTTGTGGACGAGATCTCGTTCTACTGCTAAACGTCATCCCGGCTTCTCTTTTCCAATTTTAATCATGAGCTTGTCCCATCTGTGCTGATTGAACTTGACAGTACAATGGAGGCGGACTATATCGCCGCCGCTCGTTGCGGCTAACGGATGTGCTGGAGCTCGCATGAACGATTTTCTAAACGGTCAAGTTGAGAACGACGGTTTTTTGCGCGTGGCGGCGGCCTCGCCCAAGATTCGCGTGGCCGATGTTGAGGGCAATGCCGAGGTTGCGCTGGCGGCTGTTCGCGAGGCTACCGAGCGCGGCGTTCGTGCGCTCGTGCTGCCCGAGCTTAACCTGACTGGTTATACCGCGGCTGATCTGTTCCATAACCTGTCTCTTATACACATC
>CABSMZ010000089.1 GCA_902478875.1 uncultured Collinsella sp. | reverse complement strand
TTCGAATCCGCCCGGGGGCACCAGAGGAATATCGAGCCCGGTACCGTTACGGTGCCGGGCTCTTCTGGTCTAAGGGCAGGATTCGAGCCGTCGACACCCGCGTCACCAATTTCCCCGCGGGGGAGTTTTCGGTAGTGTCGAGAAAGTTGGTGTAAGGGCCCTTGCGGCCCCTGTGTCCGATATCCGGAATCAGTTGATATCCTAGGCCGCCTCCACGCTGTCGGCAAGTTCCAGGCTGGATTCGAGCATCTTCCTGGCCGCCTTCTCCAGCTCCGCCCAGTCGTGCTCGCCCGCGGCACCCATTCTGAACGCGGCGTCATGCATCTCGGCCATCTTCCTCTCCGAGAAGTAGCGCGAGCCGGACCATGTCTCGGCCTGGTCGCACATGACGGCGCCCACGAGCCTGAGCAGCGAACTCTCCGACGGGAAGACCTGCACCACGCGCGAGCGGCGCTTGATTTCCCTGTTGGCGCGCTCCTGCACGTTGTTGGTGCGCAGGCGCTTCCAGTGCGACGGCGGGAAGTCCAGGTACGCGAGCGCGTCGGGCTCCGCCTCCTCGAGCACCCTCGCCGCCCTCGGGCAGCACCCCTCCAGCATCTCGCATGCCGCGTGGTACATGGCCACGGCGGTGGCGGCGTCCCCGGCGCGGAAGACCGAGGAGACGATGCGCCCCACGCGGCGCCTCGGCTGCCAGGAGCCGGCCTCGCGCATGCAGTCGCGCATCAGGTGCACGGCGCATCGCTGCCAGGCCGCCCCCTGGAAGACCTCGCCTATGGCCCTGACCAGGCCCCCGTGGGCATCGGATACGACGAGCTCGGTGCCGGTCGCGCCGCGGTCGCGCAGCCTCCGCAGGAAACCGAGCCACGATTCGTAGGACTCCGTGTCCACCACGGACACCCCCAGCACCCGCCTCCAGCCGGACTCGTCGCAGCCTATCGCCGTGACCACCGCGGTCGAAGCCACGCGGCCCCCGCGGCGGCACTTGACGTAGGTCGCGTCGAGCCAGATGTAGGGTATCGCGCGCGCATCGAGCGGCCCCTCCGCGAGGTCGGCTATCTCGGCGTCGAGGGTCGCGGCGATCGCGCTCACGCGGTCCCTGCCGAGCCTCTCGATGCCCATCTTCTCGGCTATCCTCTGCACCTTCCTGGTGCTGGTGCCGGTGGCGTACATCTCGGCCACCGCCGCGACGAGCGCGCGGTCGACGCGCTGGTAGCGCTCGAGGACGTCCTCGGGGAAGAAGCTGCCCGTCCTGAGCTTGGGGATTCTCAGGTTGAGCGTGCCCACGCACGTCTCGAGCGTGCGGTTGCGGTAGCCGTTCCTGCTGTTGGCCCCATCGCCGCAGAGCTGGTCGGCCTCCTCGTCCATGATGGCGTTGACCACCTGCTCGGCGAGCAGCCTGAGCAGCGACTGGATGTCGACCATCCCGTCGGTCGACCTCGGGATGGCGGCCTTATCCGGCATCGCGTCTGCTAATATCTCCATAGCGGTCCCTGTCCTTTCCCAGAACCTGTGTTATGTAGCAATTCCAGATTCTAGGACAGGGGCCGCTTGCGTTTGGCGGTCAGCCGTCGGCGCGCTTACACCAACATTTCCGACGCGATCGAGTTTTCGAATCCGCCCGGGGGCACCAGAGGAATATCGAGCCCGGTACCGTTACGGTGCCGGGCTCTTTTGGTTTAAGGCATGCCGTAGTATTCGCTGCTTCAGATAAAGAAAGCGCCCGCTTGCTGGGGAAGCAAGCGGGCGCCTGTGAGCGAATATGTTTGCGGCGAAAGCCGTGATGAGCGGTGGGGTGGCGACTAGTTGGTCGTACCGGAATCGTCGCTCGTGCCCGAGCCAGAGCCCGAACCCGAGCCAGAAAGTGCGACTGTTAGCGTGATCGTGCTGTCGGTGGACTGCTTGCCGGTGGGGGAGACGCCCGTAACGGTGGCATCCTCGTTACCGCTCACGGGATTGCCGTTCTGGTCACAGAAGCCGATGTTATAGAAACCGGCGTTGTTGAGCGCGGTAACGGCGGCGGAAATGCTCTTGCCGTACAGGTTGCCCGGGACGGTGGCCTTGCCGGACTTCTTGGCAATGACGACGGTAATCGTGGCGCCGGGCTTCTGCTTGCCGCTGGGGTTCCAGCTGATCACGGTGCCCTCGGTAACCGAGTCGTTCTCCTGGTAGCTCACGTCGACGCCAAAGCCTGCCATATCGAGGGCGTTGCGTGCTTGGGCCTCGGTCATGTCGGTCAGGTCGGGGACGGACGTGGTATCTGGGCCGCTCGAGACCTTGTACGAGATGGTCGTGCCCTTCGCGACTTCCTTACCGGCTTCGGTGCCCTGCTCAAAGACCTGGCCCTCATCGGCCTCGTTGGCCTCCTCGGAGGCGTTGCCCTTCAGGCCGACGCTTGCCAGCGCGGCTTCTGCCTGGTCCTTGGTCAGGCCGACAAGCTTGGGAACCTCAACCTTCTCGGAGGGCTTGGGGCCCTTGGAGATTACCAGGTTCACCTTGGTGCCCTTGGCCTTCTTGGTGTTGCCGTTGGGCGTCTGCTCGGCGACCTTGCCCTCGTCGACATCGTCGTTGTAGCTTTGGTCGATGGTGCCGACCTCGAGGCCGGCTTCCTTGATCAGCTCGACGGCAGTCTGCTGGTCCTTGCCCAGCACATCGGGCACGGTGACCTGCTCGCCGCCAAAGAGTCCTGTGGCAAAGGCCACCACGATGCCGATGACGGCAACGGCTGCCACCACGGCGGCGATGATCTTGTTCTTGTTGGATTTGGGCTTTTCGACCTCGTAGGAGCCGGTGGAGCCCGAAACCGAGCTACGGGCGGTATTCTGGCCGCTCACGCCCGAGACGGGACGCACCATGGCGCGCGTTTGATCGGAAAGCTCGCGAGTCTTGGTGGCGCCCAGCTCACCGGGGGCACCGATGATGCGCGTGGGCTCCGAGACGTTGACGGCACGGCCCGACAGGTAGCTATTGAGCACCTGACGAAGCTCGTCGGCGGTCTGGAAGCGGTTTGCCGGGTCTTTCTCCATGCACTTGAGGATGATGCGCTCAAGGTCGGCGTCGACACCGGAGTTGATCTGGCTCGGCGGAATAGGCAGCTCGTTGACCTGCTTGAGTGCGACCGAGATAGCGTCGTCACCGTCAAAGGGGACGCGGCCGGTGGCGCACTCGTACATCACGACGCCCAGCGAGTAGATATCCGAGGTGGGGCCGAGGTCCTGACCACGGGTCTGCTCGGGGCTGACGTAGTGGGCGGTTCCCAGCACGTTGTTGTCTTGCGTGAGGTGGCTGTTCTTGGCGCGCGCGATGCCAAAGTCCATCACCTTGATGTTGCCGTCGGGCAGCACCATGATGTTCTGCGGCTTAATGTCGCGGTGGATGATCTCGTGCTTGTGGGCGACCGAAAGCGCGGAGCTGATCTGCGAGCCGATCTGGGCGACCTTCTTGGGGTCGAGGGCGCCGTGGCTCTTGATGCCGCTCTTAAGGTCGGTGCCGCGCAGGTACTCCATGACGATGTAATAGGTGTCGCCGTCCTTGCCCCAATCGTAGACGCCCACGATATAGGGTGAGGAGAGACCGGCTGCTGCCTGGGCCTCCTGCTTAAAGCGTGCGGCGAAGGTTGCGTCGCCAGCATACTGCGGCAGCATAATCTTGACGGCTACCGTGCGGTCGAGGACCTGGTCCTGTGCACGGTAGACGGTCGCCATGCCGCCTGTTCCCACCTTATCCTTGAGGAGGTATCTTCCCCCGAGGACCCTCTGTTCCATTCCTGCTCCTAACATAACTATTCGCTCAACGATGTGTGTAGTACCTACGATGTGGCCGCTGGGGCCGTGTGGCGCGTTGCCGCTAACTCTTAGGCCGCGGCGCGCCTCGGGTGTCCGATTCGATCATGGGCATCACGCTCCCTGTGCGGCAAGCGCCGCAGTCAGGACGATACCGGCGATCTTGGCGGCCTTGACGTCATGCTTGTCGAAATCCTCCAAGGCCACCGAGATGGCGACCGTGGGTGAATCGTAAGGTGCAAAGCCAACGAACATCGAGTTGACGTTGGTGCCGCCAGTCTCGGCCGAGCCGGTCTTGCCGGCGACCTTGACGCCGGGGATTTGGGCATCGGTGCCGGTGCCGGACTGGACGACGGCAAGCATGGCCTGCTTGACCTGGTCGGCCGTGGCGGAGCTGACGGCCTGACCAAGCGAGCGGGACTGCGTGGTCTTGACCACGGTTCCGTCCGGGGCGAGTACCTGGGCTACAAAGTACGGGTCCATGACCACGCCGCTGTTAGCGATGGCGGCGGCAATCACGGCGTTTTGCATGACGGTGGTCTGCGGGCCGGGCGTATGGTCCATGCCGACAGGCTGGCCGGCGCCGGCCCAGGCGGTCTCCCATTCGGTCATGAGCGACGGGTCGGCCATGATGGAGGCCGCGGAGGTCAGGTCCTGGCCGAGCTTTTGGCCGTAGCCAAAGGCGTTGGCAAACTGTACGAGCGTGTTTGCGCCAACTTCGTTTGCCACCTGGCCAAAGACGACGTTGGAGGACACGGCAAAGGCCTGCTGCAGGCTGATGGTGCCGTAGCTCTCGTTGGCATAGTTGGTGACCGGTGCGTTGCCGATATCCATGGAGCCGGGCGCCTGGTAGGTGCTGGTCAGGCTGGCGGTACCGGTCTCGAGTGCCGCGGAAAGCGTAACGACCTTAAACGTTGAGCCCGGCGTGTACAGCGCGTCCATGGCGCGATTGTACATGGAGCCGTCCTCGCCGCCGCCCGTCTGCAGCAGGGCATCGATGTTGGTGTTGTCGTAGGTGGGCGAGCTGGCACATGCGAGCACCGCGCCGGTACGCGGGTCGATGACCACTACAGCGCCCTTAAAGCCCTTGAGTGCCTGCTCGGCCGCCGTCTGGATACGCGAGTCGATGGTGAGCTTGGCGGTGTTGCCCGGCTGGGTCTGGCCCGCGAGCGACGCGATGGCGTTGTTCCAGCTGGAGTAATCCTTAGAGCCGGTGAGCGTGTCGTTCATGACGCTCTCGATGGCGGTGGTGCCATACTGCTGGCTCACATAGCCAACCACGTGCGCTGCCAGGTTACCGTTGGGGTAGGAGCGTACGTAGGTGCCGTCCTCCTGCTGCAGCGACTCGGCCAGCGTCACGCCGTCGGACGTGATGATGGAGCCGCGCTGGATGTACTTGGAGCGGGCGATGGTGTGGTTGTTGGTCGGCATGTCCTGATAGTCCTTGGCCTTAATGACCTGGACATAGGTGAGGTTGCCGATAAGGATGGCGAACAGCGCCGTAAAGGCGAGCACTGCACGGGTTAGACGGTTGGCGAGCGCCACGCGGCCGAGCACACCGGATTCAGGCGTGTCGAGCAGGCGACGACGCATGCGCGAGCCGACGGAATGGCTGCCGCTGCCGTAGGAAGACGAGGTGGCAAAGCGCGTGCCCGTCGGGGCGGCGGCAGATGCGACCTGATCATCGGTGATGGCGGCCATGGTGCCGGTGCCGGTAAGCTCGGCCTCGCGTCCGGTCGCCTCGTCACCGGCGCGCAGCAGGAGCGCGACGATGATAAAGCTCGCCAGCAGCGAGGAGCCGCCCTGGCTCATAAAGGGCAGGGTGACGCCGGTCAGCGGAATCAGGCGGGTTACGCCGCCAACGATCAAGAAGGCCTGGAAGCTGATGGCGGCCGTAAGGCCCGTGGCGCTAAAGGCAGCGAGGTCGGATTTAGCGCGGGCAGCTGTGGTGAGGCCACGCACGGCAAAGAGCATAAACAGGATGAGCACGGCGCCGCCGCCCAAAAGACCCATCTCCTCGCCGATGGCCGAGAAGATAAAGTCGGACTCGACGACGGGGATGTTGTTGGCCATCCCGTTGCCGATGCCAACGCCGACCAGACCGCCGTCGGCAAGCGAGAAGAGCGACTGGACAATCTGGTAGCCCTGGCCCTGGGCGTCCTTAAACGGATCGACCCAAACCTGGAAACGCACCTGAACGTGCGACAGGAACTTGTAGGCGCCCACGGCTCCAACGGCTAAGAGCGCAAGGCCGATAACGACATACGAAAAGCGCCCCGTGGCAACGTAGAGCATCAGCAAGAAGATGGTGTAGAACAGCACGGCCGAACCCAGGTCGCGTTCGAAGACGACGACGAGCAGGCACACACCCCACACGGCAAACAGCGGCAGCAGCAGTCGCAGACGAGGGATCTTAAAGCCCAGGATCTTGCGGTTGGAGATGGAGAGCAGCTCGCGGTTCTCGGCTAGGTAGCCGGCCAGGAACAGGACGATAAAGACCTTGGCGAACTCGCCAGGCTGGATGGTAAAGCCCGCGATGCGAATCCACAGCTTGGAGCCCGAGATCGTGGTGCCGATAAAGATGGGCAGCATCAGCAGGATGATGCCGATAATGCCAAAGGTGTACTTGTAGCGCATGACCACGTCGAGGTTTTTGACTAGTGCAAGCGTTCCCACCATGAGCGCCACCGAGACAAACAGGATGATGAGCTGTGAGATGGCGAGAGCGGGGGCGAGACGCGTCACGAACGTGATGCCGATGCCCGAAAGTATAAATACGATGGGCAGGATGGCGGGGTCGGCACCGGGCGCCAAGATGCGTACGGCAATGTGGGCCGCGGCAAAGGCGGCAAAGAGGCCGATCGGTACGGCGAGCGTCTCAAAGGAGATGGCAGCGCCCGCGGTGAGGACGTACATCGCATACAGCAGGATGACGGGGAACGCCGAGGCGATGAGCAAGAGCAGCTCGGTGTTGCGGCGACTCATAAGCGGCACTCCCTTTCTAATTCTTATCGGAGGCTTCGGCCTCGGCGGACTGTTCGGCGGTTTTCTCGGAATCTGATTCGGAGGTCGATCCCTGATTGGTGTTGTCGCGAATCGTTTGCGCGTCGATCACCTGGCGGGTCTGCTCCTCGTCGATCTGGTGGCGGTACTTGGATATCGTGTCCTGCGCATCGTCGACACTTGTTTGCGGAATGCCCGCCTTGAGGCGGTTTTGCGTGTCTTCGGGCAGGTCGGACAGCTTGATGCTGGTTTCGCTTTCGAGCCAGTGGAGCTTGAGTCCGAGTGGCTTGCCGGGCAGGCCGCGCCAGACGGCGACATTGCCCTGGTAGGTACCCAGGTAGTACGAGCCGGTGACACCCGTGTAGGCCCAGATGCCAGCTGCCAGCACAAAGACGAGGGCCAGGATGGCGGCGATAGTAACGTTGCGGCGACGCACGCGTTGCGCCTCGCGCATAACGCCATCGTCAACCAGGTCAACGACTACTACGGTCACGTTGTCGTGGCCGCCGGCGGCAAGCGCCGCGTCCACTAGGTTGTCGACGCAGATTTGCGCGGTTGAGGACTGCGTGGCGATGTTCTCGATATCGCTATCGGGAATCATGCTCGAGAGGCCGTCGGAGCACAGGATCAGGCGGTCGCCTTCCTCGATATGCAGAGTGAAGTGGTCGGCATACATGGCGGGGTCCGAGCCCAGTGCGCGGGTGATGACCGAACGGTTGGGGTGGACGCGAGCCTCGTCTGCCGTGATCTCGCCGGCGTCCACGAGTTCTTCCACATAGGAGTGGTCGCGGGTCACGCGGATGAGCGTGCCCTCGTGGAGCAGGTAGGCGCGCGAGTCGCCCACGTGGGCGATGGCGAGCGTGTCGTTTTCGATATAGGCGCAAGTGGCCGTGCAGCCCATGCCGGGCTTGCCCAGGCCCTGTCTCTTATACACATCTGACGCTGCCGACGACGGAGAG
>CABSMZ010000088.1 GCA_902478875.1 uncultured Collinsella sp. | reverse complement strand
CTGCGGCGAATGCTGGTAACGCCGACGCGTCCGCGCAGCCGTCTGCCAGCGCTGCCACCGAGCCCGCCCGCGACGCCCGTCGCGACGAGCTGACGCACGTGGATGCCAAGGGCGAGGTGCGCATGGTCGACGTGTCCGACAAGGCCGAGACCCATCGCATTGCCATCGCCGAGGGCACCATCCTCATGCATCCCGAGACGCAGGCCATGGTGCTGCAGGACCGCGCCAAAAAGGGCGACGTGCTTGCCTGCGCGCGCGTGGCGGGCATCATGGCCATCAAACGCACGAGCGACATCATCCCCATGTGCCATCCGCTGCTCATTACCAAGAGTAAGTGCGACATTGCGCCCATCGCTGCGGCGGGGACGCCGGCCGAGGACGTGCCCGAGGGTTGGGCGCCGGCGCGCGCGGACGGGCAGGTTGGCTTTCATGTACTGGTTACGGCCGGCGTGACGGGCAAGACGGGCATCGAGATGGAGGCCCTGACCGGCGCGAGTGCTGCGTGCCTAACGATCTATGACATGTGCAAGGCGGTCGATCGCGGCATGGAGATCGTCGACGTTCGCCTGCTGCACAAGGAAGGCGGCCGCTCGGGTGTGTGGGATCGCGCAGAGCGCCAGGCTGCTGCTGTTGAGGCCGTGGCCGCTGACGGCGACGCACACGCAAGCGCACCCGTCGCCGTCGCGTCCGCAGCTCCGGCACAGGCCGTCCCCGCGATCGCGTTTATCGGCTACCAGAACTCGGGCAAGACCACACTTGTCGAGAAGGTTATTGCCGAGCTCACCCGCCGCGGCCTGCGCGTGGGTTCGCTCAAGCATCATGGGCATCACGGCTTTGATATCGATGTGCCCGCTAAGGATACCTGGCGCCATCACCAGGCCGGATCCAAGCACGTGGGACTCATCTGCGCCACGCGCTGGGCGGAGTACGCCGACACGCGCGAGGAGGACGAGATGCCCGCGCGCGAGCTGCTGTCGCGCTACAACGATGTCGACGTGGTGATCATCGAGGGCTACAAGACCGAGGGCTTCGACAACATCGTGGTCGCGCGCTCCGGTGTCGACCGTCTGCGCGGCAAGAGCTCGCTCGACCTGGTCGATGGCCACACGCTGGCCCTTGCCTGCAACGAGGCCCTGGCACGCCAGGCATTCGACGCCGGCTTTGCGACCCGAGCCATCAACATCAACGACGCCCGAGCCATCTGCGACCTCATCCAAGATCATCTGGCCTAAAACCTGCCAAAAAGGGACAGGTTTATTTTGGCAGGTTTTATCTGGGCAAACGTCATTTCCACCACAAAGGGGCCAGGCACCTTTGTGGTGGTTTTTGCTTTAGTAGATGTGTGGGACATGCCTTACAATCTACCAAGTAGTTCATACTGAGCGAAAAACGGAGAGAAGGGTCCTGATGCGTCCTTAATGTTTCATGCGGATAGATTGATTTGACAGACGGTGGCGAATACCCACCGCCCGTATTCGTATGAAACAAGGAATCTCCATGCTCGCATCTCTTCTCTCAAAACCTCAACCTTCGCTGTCCATGCAGGCCAAGCGTCTGGTAGCGATGCGCTTTCTCATCTACACCGGGTTTCAGACCAGTTATTTTATCGGCGTCATCGGAACGCTCACCTATGCAGACGATGCCTCGGTCGTCGCGACGTCGCTGGCCGTCCTGTTTATGAACGTTTTCGTGATCCTGGGATCCTTTGCGGGTGGCGCGGCGCTCGACGCCTGGGGTCCGCGCCGTCATTTCCGGGCGAGTATCGTCGGCACGTTGGCAACCGGCGCGGCAATTCTCGCCTTTGGCAGCGCGACCGAAACAGTCCTTGCCGGCGCGGTACTCCTGGGCTTTGTGATGGGATTTGCCCAGCCCATTGCCACGTCCTATCCGGCGTATCTCACCGACGACCCCGTCGAGCTCAAAGACATCAACTCCGCCATCGCCATGTTTTCAAACGTGAGTATCATCGTTGGCCCCACGCTGGGCGGCTTTGTCGCGGCGGCTGCGTCGTCGCGCGCGGTGTTCGTGCTCATGATGATCTTTACTGTACTGGCGCTCATTGCCGGTTGGGGCTTTAGGCAAAGTGCAAGTCAGGCCGCCACACACGAAGACAAACCTGCGATCGGCGACATCACATCGGATAATGCCAGCCAAGGCCCCGACCCCAACACATCTTCCCGCGCCACCTTCTCGACCAGCATCAAGACGGTCTTTACCAATAGCGTCCTCGCGCTACTTTTCTGCATCATCTTCCTCTCGAACTTTGGCTACGGTGCCTTCGACCCGCTGGAGTCGTTCTTCTACCGCGATGTCCTGCACGTCGGTGTCGAGTGGATGGGCTGGCTCTCGTCGGCCAGCGGTGTGGGCGCGGTGCTGGGCGCCGTGGTCGCGCTCCGCTTGCCGCCGCACCTGGTCAACCTTAAAACGCTGCTCGTGGCGCTCATGTCCGTGGGCCTGGGAAGCCTGCTCTACGTGGGAACGCCGTACGTGGGCGTGGCACTTATCGGCCAGATTGTCCTGGGCGTGGCCTGGGGCGTTGTCAACCCGCTCCACAACACAATCGTGCAAACGACGGCTCCGCTCGAGCAGCTCGGCCACGTCAACTCGGTCATGGGCTTTGGCAACATGTTCGCCGGCGTAGCCCCGCTGGCGATTGCCCCCTGGCTGGCGGCGACATTTGGCGTGCAGCAGACGCTCGTAGGGGCGGGCATGGTCGTGACGGCGGTTCCCGCGGCGCTGCTGCTGTTTGGCCGCCGGCATTTCGATCGTTCTGCAAGGCAGTAAAACCATCACAACATTCGATGAAAATCGCGATTTTGCAGAAAAACGTCGAATGTTGTGATGGTTCGCGCCCCGGGTCCGGCCACCCTTCGGGTTCGGCCACCACAAAGGGGCCGGGCACTTTTGTGGTGGTTTTTGCTTTGATAGGCCGCGCCTGCGCCTTGGTATACCATGTACGCCGTTCACGAATACACCCCACACTGTCGCACAACCCAGAAAGGCCCCCATGGACACCACCTTCAGCCACATCAAAGCCGTGTTCTGCGATATCGACGGCACGCTGCTCACGAGCCGGCACACGGTGTCCCCGCGCACCGTGGCGGCGATCCGCGCCCTGCGCGAGCGCGGCGTGCTCTTTGGCCTGTGCACCGGGCGCGACGCCCACGCGACCGAGGCCATGTACGAGCTCTGGGGCATCGAAGGCCTGGTAGACGTGATGGTGGGCTGCGGTGGCGCCGAGGTCATCGACCGCGCGCACGACATCAACGAGCTGAGCTATCCGCTGCCGGGCGAGACCATCGCGCGCATCTGCAAACACATGGCGGACCTTCCGGCAACGCCCGTCTGCCCCCGAGACGGCGTGTTCTACGTGCCCGAGAGCAACGCGTGCGTCGAGCACCTGTCGCGCGTCGACGGCGTGCCCTACCAGGTGGTCGATTTTGCCGAGTTGTTGCGCGAGCCGCAGCCCAAGGTGATGTTTACCATGGCGCCCGAGGTAATGCCGCGGGTGATTGAACGGGCGTCGACGTTTGCCGATAACACTGTTAAGGCGGCCGCCCTGCAAACCACGCAGCGGCTCTACGAGTTCATGGATCCGCGCGTGTCCAAGACGCGCGGCCTTGTGCGCGTGGCGGAGCTCAACGACATGGAGCTCCAGAACATCTGCGTGTTTGGCGATGCGGACAACGACACCTGCATGGTGGCTGACGCCGGCGTGGGCGTGTCCATGGCAAATGGCAGCGACGCCACCCGTGCCGCCGCCGATTTTGTAACCGCGAGCAACGACAAAGACGGCATCGCGATCTTTATCGAGGGACATCTACTGTAGCGCAGGGGGAGAACCACCGCAAAAGGGAGCAGGCCCCTTTGCGGTAGCCTCAGGCGATTTGGGCGAATTGATGCCTAAAAACTGCGCGCAAATTCAAATTTGGTTGTATGAACATCTCGCTTCTAACTACCGATGGGTTAAAGATATTCCCACCAATTTGGTAGTCTATTCCTCCCGGTTGATGACCTACCGCTCACGGTCGATTTTCAACCGTTCACAGGATGTTTACTCTTGAGCAAAATGTTGTGCAAATAAATAAAATGCTATTAAAAAATGATAGGCAACTAAATTACCAGCAGAAATAAAAACTAAATATCGAATAAACGAAAGCAAATCTGAGCAAATGTCAAGAGAATTGAGAATTCGCTACAAAACTATCGGTATTTTTGCTTAGATGTTCAAACAATCGTTACAATATGTACTATAAGCGTGCGCACTTACAGGTTGCGCAGATACGTTTGATAGTGAAAGAGCAAGATCGCGGTCTCTTGGGGAGGAGACATCGATGAAAGCGAATTCAGAAAAAACTAAGCAGAGTAAAAAAGCGACGCGCCGTGTACTGGCAGGCGTTTTGTGCGGAGCCTCCGTGTTGAGCCTGGTACTGTCACTCGTCATGCCTCCGATCTCGCAGGCCATTGCCAACGACGCCCAGACAGATTCTACCGAGGAAACTGTGATGGGGGGGGGTTCCTCAAGTGAGTCCGCTGCTGTAGATAACACCAGCGAGGATGCCGAAAACCAGAATAGCGACGAGACCAATGGCGGCGAGGCTGGCTCTTCAAATAGTGCTGAGCAGGCTCAGAGTGCGAATGCGGCTTCAGCGAGAGCGACGGCCACCGTGGAGAAGGGAATTTATGTTCCCACGTCTATCGGTATCGGTACGAATATCGATGTCTCCACCCCCGATCCCGGCGTGGCCACCTACGTCGGCCGCGACATGTACATCGGTGGTAAGCCGAGCGACACTAGTAATCTTGATGCGAAGAACGCCCCCACCGGCTCATATGCCGCTGAGGCGGAGGGCCTTACCTTGGTCCGTGGCAAGCTTGCCATGAATCCAGTCAAAGAGAGCTGGCCCTATCAATCAATTGGTGCTGGTTTCCGCTTTGGCACCGTTGGTTTTGGTTCCCAGTTCCGTCCTGTCGCCGGCAGCACCGTGCTTGCGGTGGCCGGAATTAAAAGTGCGATCACCAAGATGAACGTTGGTTATAGCGGCGACTCGCCGGAGACGACTACCGTTGGCGCTTGGAAGAAAGGCGCTTGGGTCGGACGGCAGAAATCTTCTGAGGGCGCGACTCCTTCCGGCTTTGCCTACACTGCGCAGATCGCAGGCCCCATCACATACTGGCGCGATAACAATGAACGCCAATCCGTGGTGACAACGCAGGGTAATTGGTACGAGGGCAAGAACTCTCAGGAAAGCAACCTGTTCAATCAAACTGTTGATTTGACTAATGTCAACAATAACGATTATTCGAGCTACAACGGTGAAGATGGGTACCTCTCGAAGCTATCGGAACAGCTCAACTCGTTTGCAAATACCGGCACGCTCGAGGTTGGTTTCGCGAGCAATCACAACAACTACGTAATCAACAAGTACGACAAGACGGATTGTAATTATGGCCTGGTGTTTGATGAGTCGTATAAGACCATATATTCGGACTGCGCCGATACGTCGCTCAATGGTAAGCAATTCAAGAATAGCGAGCGTCTTATCACGTTTAAGGGCGACAACACCTCTATGCAGCAGGTGTTCACCATCGATGCTTCTCAGCTGAGCAATACATACAACAACGAGTATTATCGTGGCGTTGATTTCGCATTCGAGGGCATTCCCAAGGGCGCCTCGGTTGTTGTGAACGTTACCGGATCTTCGAATATTGAGTTTCACAATGGCTGGCGCTTTTGGTGGAACGGTACCGAGATTTCGCGTGGTTACGAAACTCAATATTCCGGCAAGGAGCTGGGCGAGGCATACGCGACGGCTTCCCAGTCCATCATGTGGAACTTTGTCGATACGCAAAGCCTTACCATTCGAGGCGGCATCGCGGGAGAAAACCGCGCGGACTGGGGATACGGCGGCACAGCCACCGGTGCCAAGTGGACTGACGACGATCCTGCGGCGGCTATGATCGGATCGATTCTCGTTCCCAACGGAAGTTTCGACGACCATGTGACTACCAACGGCCGCGTTTATGTGGGCGTCGATTTCTCAATGAACAGCCCGAAGGTTGCCGCAGCATTTGGTGAGGGTAACTCGGCTTCCGTCATCGATATGGATCAGGAGCGTCACAACTTCCCGTGGTCTGGGTCGTATACGCCCGACGGCTCCGCCGTTGCGTGGAGCAAGGTCGATGCGGCGAACGGCAACACGTCGCTTCCTGGTTCCTCGTGGACGATATACGGCACTGTCGATGATGCCAAGAATGAAACGAATCCCATCGTTACGGTAACGGATGGCGGTGCCAATGATTACTCTTCGGATGATGGCGAGCTTCAGTTCAACTATTTGAATCAGAAGGCCAAAATTGGCGATCCCAACGATAAAGACTACTTCACGTACTACATTCGCGAGGTCAAGGCGCCGGCTGGTTATCAGAAGTCGGACACCATCTACTACGCAACCATGAACAACACCGGCGAGCAGGTGAACTATGTTCAGGGTCATGTGGACACGGTGAACGGAAATAAGCCCGTTTCATTCGATGATTCCAACACCACGGGCGCCATCTCCAACACCAAGATCACCGGTACGGTGTCTTGGACCAAGGTTGAGGAAGGAGACAAGGGATACACTCCTTTGGCTGGTTCCGAGTGGAAGCTTGCGAAACTGGATGCCGATGGTACGACCGGGGCGCAGTCTTGGACCGTGAGCGACCAGTCGGCTTCGGGCGAGACCACGTGGGCCGATACCGACGACACGAATGGCAAGTTCACATTGGCCGGTCTGCTGCCGGGCACGTACACGCTCACGGAGACCCAGGCTCCGTTTGGCTACGAACTGAACAAGAACACCTACAAGTTCACGGTGGACAGCACAAACGGCTCCATTGCGTGGAAAGAGAACGAGCAGCTGAGCATCGTTAGTGGCACTACGTACATCTCCGACAAGTGCAGTGCTACGTCCGTGAAGATCCCGGTGACCAAATCCGTTCGCAATACGGACTGGCCGAAGGACGATAAAGGCAAATATGTGCCGTTCGAGTTCAGCATTGAGGCTACCGGTGACTATGCAGCCACAGCCCCCATGCCCGAACCCATGCCCGAAGCGTCCAAGATTTCTGTTGCCCCAGAGGCAGGGGAGACCGACGCCGCCAAGCTCAACAACATCACGGCGACCTTTGGCGCCATGACGTTCAACAAGTCGCACCTGTCCGATACCCCCGGTACGGCGGATGACTACGCCAGGACCTACACCTACACGGTGAAGGAGATCGCGCCTATCACCGGTGCCATCGATAAGCTCCGCTACTCCAAGGCCGAGTACCAGGTTGCCGTCACGGTGAAGGCCGTCATGAATGAGACCACTGGCAAGTACACCGGTCTTACCACCTCTACCACCGTTACGCAGATGAAGGATGACATGGGCAACACCCTTGGCGAGAACGGGCAGGGCGTCGCGGTTCAAACCTCCGCCGGTGCGGACCCAACCATCATTCCCGTCTCCACCTTCACCAACACCTACTCCACCACTCTGCCTCTTTCCGGTATGTCGGGCGTCACTTCAACATACCTTGCCGGCGCGGCGGTGCTTTGCGCTGCTGCGGCCTGGATGCACATTCGTCGCAAGGCGAATGCGAAGGGAGGCGAGCGTCGTGAATAAGAAAGTTTGCTCCTTCCCGATCTTGTTTGCGCTGCTTGCCCTCCTGATCGGCACCTGCGCGGTTGTGTTCCCCGCTTCCGCGCAGGCCGCGCCGAC
>CABSMZ010000087.1 GCA_902478875.1 uncultured Collinsella sp. | reverse complement strand
TCCGTCGTCGGCAGCGTCAGATGTGTATAAGAGACAGGCCGAGACAATGTCGTCGTAGACGTTTTTGGGTGCAAGGCGCGGAGAGATGATCGCCTCGGTCGGACAGGCAGCGGCGCACAGACCGCACTTGCGGCAGGAGTCGAGGATCTCGATGGCGTCTTCCTCGACCTCAATAGCGTTGACCGGGCACACGTCCATGCACGCGGTGCAGCCGCTCTTTTCGTTTTTGCAGGTCAGGCACGGAATGGTGTTGCCGCGCGGACGCTCCTTGTAGTCAGCAGGATTCCACTGCGGCGCCGACGGATCGAGTGCATCGGTCACGCCGCCAAGCGGGTTTTTAAGAAAATCGAAACCTTTGCTGATCTCGATAATGTCATCAAACAGATCGTGTTCCTGCGCCATGCGCGGCCCCTCCCTGAGCAGTGCAAATAAGCAAGAGATAATGATACGCTATCGGCCCACGCCTCGGGCAAATTACACGCGGAGCATCTTTGCGGCAAATAGTCCATGGCCTATCGCTGCCTCGATTGCACAAGATCAATCAAGCGCCAAGCTATGCCTCGCACATGAGCTGCACGAGCTTTTGTTTGGTCACCTTGGCCTGCTCGTTGGCCATATTACGCTCGTTTCTAAAGACCGCATTTGCAACACCCTGCAGGTCGGCATCGGAAATCGCACTGCACGGACCGTCCATCGACGCCGCCGTGGGACATACGCACAACGGCAACTCGGCATAAAACGCAACGGCCTTGGCGATATCGAGCATTTTGCCGCCGCCAATACCCACTACCATGTCGCAATACTCGGCCTGGGCTTCCTTAGCCATTTCGACAACGGCCCCTTTCGTACACGGACCGTCATAAATCTTAAAGAACGGCTCGCTTAGATCTTCGTCCAGAAATCCATCGACGATCTGCTTGCACAGCCGATCCTCGGTGCCCTGGTCAAACAAGACATAGGCAGCGCAGCCCAACCATGACAAATACTTGCCTTGACGCGACAGTTCGCCCGGCCCCTGAACATACCGGCCGGGACCGCCATAAACCATGGGAAGCGCCATACGAGAATCCGCCCTTCATCAAACAACGATTGGTGCAAAGTAACCTTGCCCCTTTGCACCATAGCAAAAAGGAGCAAAGCCATCTGTTGGCTTTGCCCCTTCCTTAGCTTGATTTACTCATCCATGAGATAGTAGTGGCCCAGTGCGTCTGCACCCAGAATGGCGTTTGCGACCATCTCGGGCGTCACCTCAAACGGCATGTTGCACATGGTGTCCTCGGGCGCGCACGCGGCCTCGGCAACAATCATGGCCTTCTCGCGCGTAAGCTCGGCAACGCCAAGTTCCTTCATCGTGACCGGCAGACCCAGCTCAATGCAGAAGCCCAAGACTTCCTCGAGCTTCTCGGTCGGGGCATCCTCGAGTACCAGCTGGACGATAGTGCCAAAGGCGACCTTCTCGCCGTGATACATGCTGTGGCACTCGGGCAGCATCGTCAGGCCATTGTGGATGGCATGAGCGGCAGCAAGGCCCGAGCTCTCAAAGCCAATGCCCGAAAGCAGCGTATTGGCCTCGATGATGTGCTCGACGGCAGGCGTGAGCGCACCCTTCTCCAGCGCAACCTTGGCCTTGACGCCATCGGCCATAAGCGTCTCGTAGCAGAGCTTGGCGAGCGCCAGACCAGCCATGCCGCCCTTGCCGCCAGCGCAGGTGCCGCCGTCGGCATCGTGCGTCGCCTGGGCCTCGAAGTAGGTTGCGAGCGCATCGCCCATACCGGAAACCGTCAGGCGCACCGGGCTCGCCGCGATAACCGTCGTATCCATCAGGACGATATTGGGGTTTGCCTTAAGGAAGAGGTACTTATCGAACTGGCCGTCATCGGTATAAAGCACCGAAAGCGCCGAACACGGGGCATCGGTCGAAGCAATGGTGGGGCAAATGATAACCGGGGACTCCAGGTAGTAGGCGACGGCCTTCGCGGTGTCGAGGATCTTGCCGCCACCGACGCCGACGATGATGTCGCAACCGTTGTCGCGAGCGAGCGCAACCAGGCGATCGACCTCGCCCTTGGAGCACTCGCCGTTAAAGTCCTCAAACAGCAGCTCGGCCTTGGCCTCGGCAAAGCCGCCCTCGATCTTGGCACCGACGCGCTTCTTGCCCGAAGGCGTCACGATGACGAGGGCCTTAGCGCCGAGCGGCTCGACATAGGAGCCGAGCTTGGCGAGCTCGTCCGGACCCTGGATGTACTTGCTGGGGCTATTGAAAATTGCAGCCATAACTATCCCATTCTCTAAAAAAGAAAGGGGCTCCGTACGGATACGTGCGGAGCCCCTCGTTACGATAACAAGAGTCGATTAGAAATCGATGTCGGTGTCGTAGTAGCAGGCCTTGAGGATCTTCTCGAAGTCGGCAGCCTTGGTCTCACGCGGGTTCTCGGGCGTGCAGGCGTCCTGCTCGGCGTTCGCGGCGATCTCGGGCAGCTTGGCGAGGAACTCCTCCTCGGAAACCATCTGCGGGTTCTCGGCGTCGACCTTCACGCCACCATTCGCGTAATCCTTGATGGACTGCGGAATGTTGAGCTGGTCGTTGAGGTCGCGGATCTTCTGGACGAGCGCAGCGATGAGCTCCTCGTTGGTCTCGCCGGGAAGGTGCAGGATCTCCTTGGCCACGTAAGCGTAACGCTCGGCAGCACGCGGGTCCTTGGAGTTCCACTGGATGACCTTGCCCAGGTACATGGCGTTAGCAGCACCGTGGATGATGTGGCCGTTCTCGAAGGCAGCACCGGTCTTGTGAGCCATGGAGTGAACGATGCCGAGCAGGCCCGAGGAGAAGGCGATACCGGCGATGCACTGAGCCTCGTGCATGTGCTGACGGGCCTCATGGTCGCCAGCATAGGACTTGGGCAGCCACTCGACGATCTCGCGGATGCCGTGCAGAGCGTTGGCGTCGGTGAACATGGAAGCGCAGGTGGAAACGTAGGCCTCCATGCAGTGGGTCAGAGCGTCCATGCCGGTATGAGCGCACAGCTTGGCGGGCATGGTGTAGGTAAGCTCGGGGTCGACGATGGCGACATCAGGGGTGATGTTGAAGTCGGCCAGCGGGTACTTGATGCCCTTGGCGTAGTCGGTAATGACGGAGAAGGCAGTGACCTCGGTAGCGGTACCGGAGGTAGAGGAGATGGCGCAGAAATGAGCCTTCTGACGCAGCTCAGGGAAGCTGAACGGCTGGATGATGTTATCGAAGGACTCCTCGGGATACTCGTAGAAGACCCACATGGCCTTAGCGGCATCGATGGGCGAGCCGCCGCCGATGGCGATAATCCAGTCGGGCTCGAACTCGCGCATGGCCTCGGCGCCCTTCATGACCGTCTCGATGGACGGGTCGGACTCGACGCCCTCGAACAGCTTGACCTCGAAGCCGCCCTCTTTGAGGTCGGCCTCAACGTCCTGCAGGAACCCGCCGCGGCGCATAGAGCTGCCGCCAGAAACGATGATGGCCTTCTTGCCCTTGAGGTTCTTCACCTCGTGGCGAGCGCCCTCACCAAAGTACAGATCGCGAGGATTGGTAAAACGTCCCATACTGTGCCTCCTAAACAAGCCCCTCTTAGACTTGCGTATATAACGGAGCACCCAATTGGCTCCGTTAGGACCGGTTTGCGCGTTGCCAGCGATGACAATGCGCGATGTCTAAACGTCTCAACGCTCAGACAAACACTATTTTACCGTTCTGGTTGGTCAGTTATTCACCTAAAGCCAACAATGATGAAACGTTTTTTCTATCCCTGAAGACCCTTGTGCGGCATCCATACTCCCAAGCTGGGCAAACGTTTTATCAAGGTTGACCACATATCCCGGGCAGGACTGTGCCCCTCCAAAATGCGCCCCGTTCGCCGCCAAAAATCGACCGTTTGCGGCACCGTGATACCACTCGGTCGTCCAAGGTGCCGACATTTGTGCGACATCCGTCTTCGTGGTGCAAAGGTGCAAGTCCAAGTGCGGCACCCCTGGTGTGCCACATGCGGGTAAACTAGAACCTTATATAGAAACATTTGAACCCTAACCGCAGCAAAGGAGGCCCCATGGCATTCGATCCCATTCAAGAGGATTGCCATCGCCTCGTTCTTGAGGCCTTGCGCCGCGACAATATCCCGCTCACCGACGGTGCCGCCGTAGAGCGTCTGATGGAACAATTCACCCGCAACCCCGCACCGCTCATCGTGCACGACCGCGACCGCGCCGGACATCTGATTGCCAAGGTGGTCGAGGCCGTCGACTACCGCATTCCCTTTATCCCTGACGATGCCCAGGCAGAGCAGGAAGAGGCAGCTGCCGAGAACATGCTTCGCGAGGCCGCCGCACTCGATCCGGCCAACTGGGACGCCCAGCGCATGCTGACGGCACTCACTG
Source organism: uncultured Collinsella sp. (assembly GCA_902478875.1). Classification (GTDB taxonomy): domain Bacteria; phylum Actinomycetota; class Coriobacteriia; order Coriobacteriales; family Coriobacteriaceae; genus Collinsella. The sequence goes on along the minus strand of CABSMZ010000087.1, from coordinate 3,349 downwards.
CCGAATCCAACGAGGAATACGTACAGTACCTGGTGTCCAAGTGCGATGAGGTCGAGCACGACCTGGCGCTCAAGATCGCCTCGGCGCAAGACCCCTACGAGCGTGAGGCCGCAGGCGACCTGACCCGCCGTCCCTACCTGCGCTGGCTTGCCGCCCTTGCGTCGCGCGCCCTCATTAGCGGCCGCTACCGCATGTCGCTCGAAGCCGCAAACCGCAGCTTGGACTTTGCGCCCAACGACCCCGCTGGTGTCCGCCACACCGCGATGCTCGCCATGGCAAAGCTCGAATACCCCGCCGAGGAGCTCAAGCGCTTTCGCTCTGCCCACTCCGTGCCGTACCTCGCGAATACCCCGCTGCGCCGCCGCCCCAAAGATGCGGAGCGCGACTTGGACCCGTGGACGCTCATCGCACTGATGAGCGCAGCCTGGCGCGAGCTGGACTACGAGGGCGCCGAGCACTACCTGCGTATCCTTGCACGCTCGTGTCCGCACGCGGCCGAGGCGCTCTACTTCCAAACCGAGTTTCCCGATGGCGTCTATGCCCGCGTCAACGTGGGTGCGGGCTCCACCGACGAGCTTGTCCTTGCGCTATCCGAGGCGACGCCGGTACTGCAGGAGGGCCTGGGCGCCCCCGACAACGCCAGCTTTGCCGCCTGGGTCGCCACCAACGATATCGTGCGTTCCCAAATCGATGAGCGCATACTGCGGGCGGCCGAGCAGGGTTTGCCGTTTAAGGGAGGAGACCTCTAATGGATCCGAGCGTCTACATCCCCGCCTACCTGGAGCGCGCCTACGTTGCGTCGCACCCCGAGCTCACCGATGCAGCACGCGAGCTTGTCCATAACGACATTAGCGCGAATCCCCAAAAGTACGCGCAGTCCGAGCATGCCCAGGCGCTGCTGTCCTATGCCGGTGTTCATCGCCACCTGCTCGACGAGCTCCATCGCATCGAGGACATGGGCAGCGACGAGGAATTCGAGCAGACGCGCAATCGTCTGTTCGACGACATGCGCGATGAGCTGCTCAAGATTGTCCGCGTCGATGCGTATGTCCTCGATGCCCAGCTGCTCGCCATCATCCTGGCTGACACGCCCGTTGACGCCTGCCTGGGCGACCTGATGAAGCTCGAGGCGACCACAACCGATTACCTGCAGCAAAGCGTGCCCGGGTTCGACATGGAAGCCCCGCACTACTGGGCCAATAAGGTTTTGACGGACGGTGTGACGGCGGCAGAGCTCACCGTGAGCGAGCCGGCTCTTATCGGGTGGCTTCACACACTCGAGGCCATCTCGCAGCTGTGCATGGCGAGCGCTCGCTACCGTGCTGCCGCCAACTACGCCCGCCGTGTTCTTAAGGCGGAAGGCTACCCCACCCGAGCCGCAGGCACCGTGTTGCTCGCCCTCGCTCGCCTGGAAGACCAGGACGGCTTTTTTGCCCTGGCCCACCAGCTCGAGGAAGAGATCGGGGCTGACGCGCTCGAGAACTCTCCTTGGTATCTGCTCGCCCGCACGATTCTGCTGTTCAAAACAAACAAGATGCGCCCGGCGACACGCGCGCTGCGTGAGTTTGCCAACCGTTGCGAGGGCGGTGCGTTCTTCTTACTGAACCCCATGTACCAGACACCGTACCTTCCCTGCCGGCCCGAGCCACACGATCCCTGGGATCTTTCGCACCAGGCCGTTTGGGAAGCGGACGGTATTATCTCGGACACTCCCGACTTTGCCCCCTGGGCCAATGCCTGCGAAGACGTGTCGCAGCTTGCCCAGGAATTTGCGCGCCGCTACGGTTTTTAGTGACGCACTCGACCCGACCATGTCATTTACGTTAGGAACGGTTTCATGAACCTCCGCTCATCTCTTGCCTGCACCTCGAGCGATATCGCTCGCTGGGGGCTGCGCTCCGTCCTTAAGCGCCAGGGTGGCGTGCTTCCCGGCCGCATCGCCATGAAGATCGACCCCGAGTTGCTGAGCGACCTCGCTGCCCTTGTCGACCGCAGCGTGGTGATCACCGGCACCAACGGCAAGACCACCACCTCCAACCTCATCGCCGACGCCGTTGCCGCCAGCGGCGCCACCGTGGTATGTAACCGCGCCGGCAACAACATGGAGCCGGGCGTGGTGGGCGCACTGCTCGAGGCGCGCAGCGGCCTCAAGCGAGCCGGTGGCAAGCGCGTGGGCGTTTTTGAGTGCGATGAGCTTTACACCGTACGCGTTCTGCCCAAGCTCAAGCCGACGTACTTCGTGCTGCTCAACCTGTTCCGCGACCAGCTAGATCGCTATGGCGAGATCGATCACACCCAGGAGGTCATCGCCCATGCGTTGGAGCTTTCGCCGGCAACAACGCTCATCTACAACGCAGACGACCCGCTGTGTGCCGCGATCGCCGCACGCGTTCCCAATGCAAGCATCGCCTTTGGCATCGACGGCGCCACCAACACCGAGTCCGACCGTATTAGCGACTCGCGCTTTTGCTCACAGTGCAACGCGCCGCTGGAGTATGACTACGTGCAATACGGCCAGCTTGGCGCATACCATTGCCCCTCGTGCGGTTGGGCACGCCCCGCACTGGTCCGCCGTGTGACGGGCGTGAAGCTCGGCTGCGACGGCTATGGTTTTGACCTGGTGTTTGGATCTGATTCCAGCGCGCCAGCCGCACACATCGTCACGCGTTACAACGGCCTGTACATGGTCTACAACGTTGCCGCTGCATTCTTTGCCGCACATGAGTTAGGCGTGGATACGGCGCACCTGCAGCCCACGCTCGATGCCTACGTCCCCGCCGGCGGACGCATGGGCCGCTGGGATATCGCCGGCCGCACCGTCGAGGCCAACCTGGCTAAGAATCCCGTAGGCTTCGATCGACAAATCCAGTCCATCAAGACGGCAGGCGGCAGACTCTGCGCTTTCTTCCTCAACGATAACGATGCCGACGGCCACGATGTATCGTGGATCTACGACGTCGACTTTGAGCGCATCGCCGACACGCCGGGTCTTGTCGCCTTTGCCGGAGGCGCGCGCGCGCACGACATGCAGGTGCGCCTCAAGTACGCCGGCATCGATGCCGCGATTATCTCGGACGTCGCGCAGGCAATTGGCGCCGTGGCAGACGAGGCCGCCGATGACACCTTCTACGCCGTCGCCAACTACACGGCCTTCCCGCCGCTGGTCAAGGAGCTCGACGGGCTGAAAGGCGCCACCGCCGACGCTGTTGCTGGGCGCGCCGTAGCCCGTGCCGACGGCAGCGCTCTTCCTGTCGGCATCGCGCCAGTCGAGCTTTCGCACCCGCTGCGCATCGTCTACCTGTATCCCGACTGTCTCTTATACACATCTGACGCTGCCGACGACGGAGAG
>CABSMZ010000086.1 GCA_902478875.1 uncultured Collinsella sp. | reverse complement strand
GAGATGTGTATAAGAGACAGCGCAGCGAGGGCGCTACCCAAGAAGATGCGACGACTGCACACCGGCTGGGTCTGCGCGTCGCGCTGTAGTCGAGGTTGCATCTGATGCCTTCCTGTTTTGCTTTGCTGACAATAAGACAGGATATACGCCCGCAACCAGCAACGCGGCATGTGCGCGAAAAATTAATAGACACACGGGAACGATTGGCGCAAAGCAACCTGTCCCCCATGCACCAAACCCTTGACGGAAACGGCGACGCCGATGTTTTGACAATGTCAGCGAGCGCCACCCAGAGCGAACAAGTTGGCATGAAAAAGGCAAGGCATAGACCTTCTGGTCATGCCTTGCCTTTTGAATGACAAATTGTCGCTCTGGGCGGCGCGCAGCGTCGACCGGTCCGCCGTTCGTTAGAACGGCGGAACCACTAGAGCAGGGTGACGCTAAAGGAACGGGTGTCGGTAGCGCCCGGCGCCAGCGTAATGGTGTTGACCTTGTGCTCAAAGACGTCGTCCTCGGTGTCCATGGTGGTGTGGCCGGTCCAGGGCTCGAGCGCCACAAACGGAGCGTCGTTGGCGGCAGACCACACGCCGATGTACTTAAAGCCCTCAAAGTCGATCTTGACGCCGTGGCCCGACTTGCGACCGCGCAGCGTGAGCGTAGAGCCCGGGGTATCGGTGAACATGATGGCGTCGTTATCGAAGCTACGGTGCGTGATGGGCAGCACGTCCGAGTTATCGGGGGCCTTGTAGCTGCCCTCGAACGTCATGAGGCCATCGGGCGTGATGATGGGGGCCTCGTTGGTCCAAGCCTCGGTAAATGCCAGCTCGTAATCCTCGAACGTCTCGTCCTCGGCACCGGGGGCGGGCACGTTAAATGCAGGATGGCCGCCCACCGAGAACGGCAGGGCCACGTCGCCGGTGTTGGTGACGGCAAAGGTCTGGGTAAGCGTGGCGTCGCCGATTAGGGCATAGGTCATGTTGAGCTTAAAGTGGAAGGGGAAAGCCTTGAGCGACTCGGGCGTGTCGGTGATCTCGTAGGTGACGGACGAGCCGTCCTCGGAGACCTCGACCAGCTTGTGCTCGACGATGCGCGCGAGGCCGTGGCGCGGCATCTCGCAGGTGCCAGCCGCAGACGTCGCCGTGTTGTTGCGCAGCGAGCCCACGATGGGGAACAGAATGGGCGCGTGCTTGCCCCAAAAGGCCGGGTCGCCCTGCCACAGATACTCGTTGCCGTTGAGGGCAAGGCTCGTGAGCTGGGCACCCATGGAATCGATGGCCGCGGTGAGGCCGCCGCGCTTGATGGTAGTGACGGTGGACATGCTACTTCCTCCAAAAGTAAACAACAGTGTCGAGGGCTATTGTCCCACTCTTGGCGGCGGGGTTGAGCGACAGGTGCAGTTATTGAGCAATAGCGTAAAGGTCAAACCCGCCCTGCGGCGTGCTATCGACCGTATCGGGCGCCTGTGAATTAAAACTCACCGGAACCATGCGCTTTGAGGCACGGTAACGCGTGCCGTCGGTGGCGACGGGCGGCTCATCGACCGTGAGCTCGTAGTCGCCGGGCTTGAGCTCGATGCCGTCACCTTCGGAATTGACGTATTGGTACTCGTCGATTGCTTGTCCCTTGAGCGTGCGGCCCACGATATGGATGAGCATCTGGCTGTCGCCGCGGGCGGTGTCCCATGTCGCACCGTCCTTGACCTCGACCGACACATGCACCGAGCGCGTACGGCTGAGCGATTGCTCGACAGACATCTCGACCTTGGCGGCGTCTTTGCGCTGTTGTTCAACATGGCTCCAGACGTTTCCAATTACCGAGCATGCGATAACGCCGGCCATAAAGGCGATAAGGATGGGGCCAAGCGGAGAGCGACGTCCCGCATCTTCCTCGCGAGCCAGATCGGGGCGATGCGTGGGCGCAGGCGCCTGGGCACCCTGCGAGGGCACGTCGAGAATGCTGAAGGATGCCGTGCTGTCGGGATCGATAGTGTGACGCGGCTGCGGGGTCTTTGCCGGCGAGATGGACATGTCGGCTGGCTCACCCAGTGTGGCCGTGGCATCGGCCTTTGCCTCGTCGGCCTCAGCCTGGGCCCAAGCCTGCTCAAAGGTCAGAGGCTCGGCGGCATCGGAGGCGGCGTCAGGCTCGACAGCAGCATCGCTGCCGGTCTCGTCCTCGTCGCTCGACACGTCACACGGCGTAGGCTCGTCCCACTCCTCGTCCGGAGCCTCGCCCTCGCTATACCACCATTCAAAGTTATCGATATCCATACGGGGCGCCCCTTAGGCCTCGCAAATAAACACTTGCTAGCCTTATACCCCCAGACGGCGCTGGAGCTCGCCGGCACAGACAGGAAAACCGTCACAACATTCGACGCTTTTCCTCGTTTTCGAGATTTTCGCCGAATGTTGTGACGGTTTAGGCAGCAGCCACACCACGAATGCGACGAAGGAGCAGTCCCCTTGTCACATCTGGAGGGCGACGGGAATTTGGATGCAGCAGAAGTCCTCTTGGTGGGACTCGTCGTAGCTCGTGGTATCGAGGTAGCAAAAGTCGAAGGCGTTGCCGATGGGCTGGAGCGCGTGCTCGTCCATGCAGGCCACGATGGCGCGGATGCCTTCGGGCTCGTACGGCATGCCCCAGCGGCTCATGCACAGATACGTGCCCTCGGGCAGCACCTCGACGCCAATCTCTGCCAGCTCGGCAGGATCGCTCGGCAGCATTTCCTCGGCACCGCGCGGCAGCACGGCAAAAGAGCCGGCGCCGGCGATGGGGTCATCGGAATGCAACGCCTCTCGACGCAGCATGGCACCCCAACCGCGCATGGGGCGTGTGCCCGTCAGTGCACGCATGCGCAGAATCGCCCGCATGAGCGTGGGATGAAGCATCGCGCGACCGCGCTCGATTTCGCCCGGAAACTCCTCAAAGACCACGTAGCGGGGCTCAAATTGCTTGAGCTCCGGCCTGCCCTCGCGCTCGCGCCAGTAAACCGCCTCGTCGTAAAAGCTCAGACGCTCCTGTACGCTCGCGCGTTCGGCTTTGAGCCCGGCAATCTGCTCGTCGAGCGCCTGTACCCGCAAGCGCAGGTGCTCGGTCATCTCGCCAATGTCGAACGTCGAGGTCAGACGGTCGATCTCGTCGAGCTCAAGCCCCAGGTCGCGCAACATGCAGATCAGACGCATAAGCGGGATCTGCGTGGGCGAATAGAAACGGTAGCCCTTCTCGTTAACCACGGCGGGCTTAAACAGACCGATCTTGTCGTAGTAGATGAGCGTTTGACGCGAAACGTTAAACAGGCTCGCCATCTCGCTAATCGCATACATGCCCGTCTGCATGGGTCCTCCCGACACACCAAAGCCCGCCGCCCACAGGGGCAGCGGGCTCAAACACTACTCGTATCCTACCCTAAAAGCGCCTATGACCAGCGCTTATAGTTTTCGCACGACACGCCAACGGCCTCGAGCGCCTTGGCAGCGATGTGATGCACCGCATCGTCGAGCGTTGCGGGGCCGTTGTAAAACGTGAGCATGGGCGGCATAAGCATGACGCCCGGCACGCGTGCCAGGCGCGCCATGTTGTCGACATGGATCGCACTGAAGGGCGTCTCGCGCACCATAAGCACCAGGCGGCGCTGCTCTTTCATTTGCACGTCGGCCGCACGCAGCAACAGATTTTCGCTGTAGCCGCTCGCGATGCCGGCGAGCGTCTTCATGGAGCAGGGCGCCACGATCATGCCGTCGACCGGATAGGTACCGCTTGCGATGGCGGCGCCGATGTTCTTGTTGTCGTAGACCACATCGGCGTGCGCGGCAAACTCGTCGAGTGTCATGCCAAGCTCCTGCTCGATGGTGATCTCTCCCCCGCGCGTGACGACAAGCGCCGACTCAGCACCGGCCCGGCGCAGGCATTTGAGGCACTCAAGGCCCAGCGCTGCACCGCTGGCACCAGAAACGCCAACGACAATGCGACGAGGACGGACAGAAGACTCAGGCATGACGGCTCCTTAACTACTTGGTAGGGCTACTTACTAGAAAGCAATCTCCTTGGCCCACTTGTCCCGGTCGATCTCCATGAACTGCGAGCGGATGAAGTTCTTCTTGAGGTTGAACGGGACCGTGCAGTCGAAGATGGCCTTGCAGGCGATACCGTGCTCGCGGATGCTCGGGTCAAACGCCGGGTCGTTGGACGGGTCGAGCACGTGGCAGTGGCAGCCGGGGATGGTGATGAGGTCCACGTCGGCCTGGAAGCGCGTGGTCATGGCCCACATCACGTCGCTCATGTCGAAGATGTCGACATCCTCGTCGACCAGGATCACATGCTTGAGCTCGGAGAATGCCGAGAAGGCGAGCATGGCGGCGTTGCGCTGACGGCCCTCGTCATTTTTGCTCGACTTCTTGAACTGCATGATGGCAACGAACTTGCCGCCGCCGCAGGGAGCAGCGTGGACGTTGAGCAGGCGGCCCGGGATAGCGGTCTCGACCATCTTGTAGATGGAAGCCTCGGTGGGGATGCCGGCCATGGACACGTGCTCGTGCGAAGGGCCAATGCAGCTCTCCATGATGGGGTTGGTGCGCGTGGTGACGGCGGTGATCTTGATCACCGGGCAGACCTTGGCACCACCGGTGTAGCCGGGGAACTCGGGCATGGCGTAGCCATGACCGTTGACATCCTCGTTGATGACCTCGTCGTGCATGAGATAGCCCTCGAGCACGTACTCGGCATTGGCGATGCACTTCTGCGGAACGGTGACGCAGTCGGCAAGCTCGACGGCATGGCCGCGCAGGGCGCCGGCGATCTGCAGCTCGTTGAAGCCGAGCGGCGTGGTGGGAGCCTCGAAGCCGCAGCACATGTACACGGCGGGGTCCAGGCCGATGGAGATGGAGATGGGCATATCCTCGCCGCGCTGGCAGTACTCGTCAAAGAACGCGCCCAGGTGACGGCTGCCCGGAGTGATCCACATGGCGAGCTTGTCCTTGTCGACACAGGAGAAGCGGTGGATGGTCACGTCGGACTGGGAGCCGTCGGGGCTCGTGCCGTAGGCGAGGCCCATGGTGATGTAGGGACCGCCGTCGACGGGCGTGTTGGTGGGAGCGGGAACGATCTTGCGCAGGTCAAAGCCCTCGTCGGTCGCCTTGTACACAACCTCCTGGCAGTCGATGTGCGCGCCCTCGGCGATCTGCTTGGGCGCGATCAGGCTCTCGAAGCGCTTGCCGATCTCGAGACCCAGGTGCTCCTCGTCCAGGTCGAGCAGGGCGGCAACGCGCTTGCGGCTGGCAAGCATTCCGATGCAGACCTTGGCATCGTCAAAACCCTTGACGTTGTTGAAGACCATCGCAGGACCCTCTTTGGTCGGACGCATAACGGTGCCGCCGGCACCGACGTGGCGATAGACGCCCGAGACCTCGGCGTCCGGGTCGACCTGGGTGTCGGTCTCGAGCAGCTGGCCCGGCATCTCACGCAAAAAGTCGAGCGCGGAGCGCAGGTCGTGGATCTGGGAAGCATCGGTAGTGGACATAGCGTGCTCCTTTCGGGAGAGTGTCCGGCGGCGGGAGTGCCGCCGGCTTGGTAACGTAATGGGGCCGCAGCGCTCATAGATGGGGCGCTCGGGCACTCGCAGTTCAAGCACTCGGCTAATTACAGCCAAGCACTCGACTGCTTACATCAGGCCAAAGAGGTGGAACCAGGCGGCCTCGACCAGCACGACGATAAAGACGACCGCGGTGAGGGGAATGCCCATGCGCATGGCTTCTTTGGAGGTGTAGCCGCCGGCGTCCTTGCCCTCGCCGATAAGGATCGGCAGGTTATGGAACGGCAGGATGTAGTGGATGTTGATGGACGTGAAGACGATGAGTGCCACGGCGAGCGGGCTCACGCTGGAGCCGGCCGCGAAGCTGATGAACGCCGGCACGCACACGCCGAGTACGGCCATGACCGAGCCCATGAACATGTGGATGATCATGGAGAGCGCAGCGACAAGCAGGGCGAACAGGAAGATGTTCTCGGGCACGGAGCTGGGAAGCACGACGTCGGCGATCCAGGCGTTCATACCGGTGGCACCGCCCACGGAGCCCACGGCCATGGCGGCCGTCAGGAACATGAGGGACTTGATGTCGACAGCATTCCAGCTGGCGGGGGTGAGGACCTCGCCGATGACGGGCATGGCGAGGCAGACGCCGATGGCCAGGGTGACCCAGCCGATGTAATCGCCCGAGACGGTGAGCCACAGCGCGATGGCGATGATAAGCCACACGATGGTGCGGATCTCCTTGACGGAGAGCTTGCCGAGCGCAGCCTGCTTGGCCACGATCTGCTCGCGATCGTAGACGAGCTCCTTGCTGGGCTTAAAGAGGAAGAGACCCAGGAACAGGGTGCACAGCAGCGCGACCAGCATGGGCACGCTCATGTACAGGAACCAGTCGACAAACGACGGGCTCATGCCGCCGGCCTCGGCGCTGTACTGCGCAACGAGCGGATTGAGCGTGGAGTCGCCCGTCAGGAAGAACATGGAGCCCGGGGCGGCAGCGGCAAACACGAGGAAGCCGAGCTTGCCGCGGTCGTCGTCACCGTAGCCGGCGGACTCGGCGATGACCGAGACGACGGCGAGGATGAGGAAGGCGCGGGGGAACGGATGCGGGATCAGCAGCGACAGCACGAAGGTGAGCGCGAAGATCGAGATGATGAGCGACTTGGCGTCGCGCACGAACTTGAGCATGAACGCATAGGCGATGCGCTCGCCCAGGCCCGACTCCTTGACTGCACTGGCGATGAGGTAGGCACCAATGACGAGCCACATGGTGGCTTTGGTCCACGAGCTAAACGTGGAGGCGACCGTCGCCGAGATGCTCGCGGCACCCGTGTCGTCCACGCACACCTTAAACAGAACGAGCAGCGCGCAGTAGAGCAGGCCCACAAAGCCCGGCTGTGCCACGCCACATGCCCAGAACACCACCGTGGCGAGCGTCAGTGCCAGACAGGTCTGACCGCCGACCGTAAGCTCGACCGTCGAGCTCAGCTCCGCCAAAGGAAGAAACTTCACTAGCAAAAAGACAACGATACCCAGCACAAAGCCAATTTCGCGCTTGGTGATCTTAAATGCCTTCTTTTCCGCTTCCATCTCCCCACCTTTCTTGTTGGGGGCGCTCCGGATTCGCAGCCACGTTGCCACTTAAAAAGGGGCGCCCGTTATCGGACACCCCTTACGTTGCGCTGTGTTGTTGCAATACAGTCAAGCGGATTTTTTTGGATGAGAAGCGATCCTCTGGGCAAAAACCGTCACAACATTCGACGCTTTTCCTCGATTTCGAGATTTTCATCGAATGTTGTGACGGTTTGGATGTGGCAAAGGGACTGTCTTTTGTTTCACATAGCGAGATCCGTACGGATGGATGGGTCGCTGAGGGCCTCGCGGAGCCAGGGGGCCAGCTGCTCGGGGTGACCCTGCAGGTAGCCTTTGAGCTCGGACGGAGCCACGCGGCGCACTTCCGAGATCTCCTCTTGGTTGATATGCAGCTCGCCCGGCTCAACATGGGCTGCGAACACCTCGCACCATTCGCACTCGCAGCGGCCGTCGCCATGGTCCTCGCGGTACACCACGTGACCGAGGTGCTTGAGCTGATCGGGCCCGCGCGTAACGCCAAGCTCTTCGTTGATGCGACGCGCCGTGGCGGCGGCAACGTCTTCCCCGGGGAGCGGATGGCCGGCGCAGCTGTCGGCCAGCACCCCGCCCCACAGGCGCTTGAGCGGACTGCGACGGCAGAGCAGCAGGCGCGCGCCCTCGCCCCGCCCCTCGACCA
>CABSMZ010000085.1 GCA_902478875.1 uncultured Collinsella sp. | reverse complement strand
GTACGGTCTCGTGGGCTCGGAGATGTGTATAAGAGACAGGTCGTATGGGCTATCAGGAGCTTGTCGAGCGTATTGGCGAGGAAGAGCTGCATGCCCTGCTTGCCGAGCGCGACCCAGAATCGGCTGCTGTTATTCATCCCCATAATGTGCGCCGTGTGATTCGTGCGCTCGAGATGCATGATGATGGTATCTCCTATGCACAGCAAAAAAGTCAGTTTAGTGTTCCGCGCGAGCATTATCATGCTCTATGGTTTGGTCTGACGCGTAATCGCGAGTTGCTCTACGAGCGCATTAACCTGCGCGTCGATCTGATGTTTGAGCAGGGTCTTGTCGATGAGGTTCGCGGTCTTATGGACCAGGGGCTGGGAGATGCCCTGACTTCGATGCAGGCAATTGGCTATAAAGAGATCATTGATGCTTTCAATGGCGTGATTTCTATGGATGAGGCTCGCGAACTCATCAAGATGCGTTCGCGTCGCTATGCCAAACGTCAGCTTTCGTGGTTTAAGCGCGATGACCGTATCGTGTGGTTTGATATGGACGAGTTTACGATCGATGAGGTCGTTGAGGACATCCTGCATCGTATTGAGGCTGCCTAATGGCCCGTTTCCCCCTTGTTCCCACGGCACCCGAGCCCGAGCGTGCCATATTAGTTGGTGTTGAGTGGCGCGACAATGCATGGCCGCTCGATCATTCGCTTGACGAGCTTGAGCGCCTGGCCCATACGGCTGGCGCCCAGTGCGTGGCGCGTTTGTCACAGCGTCTGGTTAAGCCGTATCCAAAATCGTTTATCGGTTCCGGTAAGGTTGAAGAGCTGTGCGGCCTGGTGCATCGCATGGATGCCGATGTCGTTATTTTTGACGACGACCTGACGCCCTCGCAGCAATCCTATTTGGAGAAAGCCGTGGGCGAGCCGGTAAAGATTATCGATCGTACAGCACTGATCTTGGATATCTTTGGCCTGCATGCTCAGACGCGTGAGGGACGCCTACAGGTACAGCTGGCGCAGCTTCAATATCTGTTGCCTCGTCTGCGTGGCATGTGGAGCCATCTTGCCAAGGAGCAGACGCGCGGCGGCATCGGTTCGCGCTTTGGCCAGGGTGAAAGCCAGCTCGAGGTTGACCGTCGCTTGATTCGCAATAAGATTGCCGCGCTTCGTCGTGAGCTCAAGCAGGTTGAACAGCGTCGCGATGTCCAGTCCAAGAGCCGCATTGAGTCACCGGCGTTTCGCGTCGCGTTAGCCGGTTATACCAATGCCGGTAAATCGACGTTGCTCAATCGCCTGACCGGCTCTACGGTACTTTCGCAGGACAAGCTGTTTGCTACGCTCGACCCGACGACGCGTTCGTATCGCCTGCCCGGCGGTCGCGGCATGACGATTACTGATACCGTCGGCTTTATTCAAAAGCTGCCGCATGGTCTCGTTGATGCCTTTAAGTCCACGCTGTCTGAGGTTCTTGGTGCCGATCTGATCCTTAAAGTTGTGGATGCCTCTGACGAGGACTACGAGCGCCAGCTCGAGGCAGTCGATCGCGTTCTTGACGAGATCGGTGCCGGCGAGCGTTTGACGCTTACGGTGTTCAATAAAATCGATCTTCTCGATAGCGTTGATCGATTGAGTTTCCGTCGTCGCTATCCCGAGGCCGTGCTGTTCTCGGCCCAGACGGGCGAGGGACTCGACGATCTCGTCGACCGTATTGCTCGTGAGGCGGCTGCCACCGATGTGTTGCTCTCCGCTGATATCCCGTATCGCGAGGGCGCCCTCATCACGCTGGTGCATGAACAGGGAACCCTTTTGCACGAGGAATATCTTGAGGGCGGCGTTCGTATTGTTGCGAAGCTGCCGGCTCGTATCGCGCCGCGGCTCAAGCGTTATCGCACCGAGTAGACGAGCTCCAAAAAGCCCAGAATAGTGGGCTGATGCAGTAGATAAAAGGGGAGTGCGTGACGTCCAAGGCTGGCGAGCGCCGGGATGGGATTGGCGTAGGCCCAGCTTGGGACGGTCTTATCGATTCCCTGCGCTATGTGTGCGGCGAAGTATCCTGCAAGATACATAAAGAAAAACGGGATGATGGGGTAGTAATCACCTGAAACAAACCCAGGGCTCGGAAATCCCAGCCACGCCAGGTAGGGGACAGGATAGATCGTTTTGGGGATACTCCAGGTGAGGGCGAACAACACAAGGCATAGGGACATGCCCCATCTCGCCGATATCTTCTTAAGGACGGGATCGGTCAACGCCACGATGCCGGTACATGCGGCCATGCAGTAGATGATGCCAAAATTAACCGAATCGTCTACTGAGACAAGTGTTGTTGCCAACCAGACGACGAGTGCTGCTAAGGCGTATTTGGCGGCACGTTTGATATTGTTGCGTGAGAGCGTGCACATCCAACCCGCGATAAACAAGAATACCCAGCTGATGCTGGCACGCCAGATGTCTTGAAAGACGGTCTGTGTAAACCAGGGCATATCCCAACCGTACAGGTAGGCGAGATCGTAGCAAGCGTGAAAACCTGCCATTGAAATCATCGTAAACCCGCGGACGGTGTCAAAGATGGTGATGCGTTTTTGCATTACGAGAACCGGCGCATCAAGCCGACGACTTTGCCCAAGATAACGGGATTCGTTGCATAGATAGGCTCCATGGTGTCATTCTCGGGCTGCAGGCGTACGCGTCCCTGCTCCTTGTAGAACGTCTTGACGGTCGCTGAACCATCAATCATGGCCACGACAATTTCGCCGTTCATGGCACTCTTTTGTTCACGGACGATGATGTAATCGCCATTGAAGATGCCGACATTGATCATTGAGCTCCCATGCACCTCAAGGATAAAGGAACCCTGATCGGTGGCGATTTCGGTCGGGATAGTAAAAGTGTCTTCGATATTCTGCTCGGCCAGAATGGGAATCCCAGCCGCGACGCGACCAACGAGCGGTAGCGAGACCGTTCCGCGAGGTGCGGTGGGCTCGTCAGATTTAGAAATTGAGACCGAGGAACCGTCCTCGTTAAAGAGTTCCAGGGCGCGCGGTTTGGTGGCATCGCGCTTGAGTAGCCCGCGCGCCTCCAGGGCAGATAGATGGGCGTGCACGGTGCTGGGGGAGGAAAGGCCCACGGCAGAAGCCATCTCGCGCACGCTGGGCGGATAACCCTTCTCCTGCTGATATTCCTTGATGAAGTCGTAAATTTGCTGCTGACGCTTGGTAATTTTGCGAGCCATCAGGGCATCCTCTCTACCCATGTCAAACAAATGTTCGAATTTTGCTTGACAGGAACAACTGTTCGAAGATAATAATAACCGAACATTCGTTCTCGCGCTAGACATTTTTGTCCGCGCGGCTTGATAAAACTGTTCTCAGCAAAACACGCGAGAGGAGAACATGATGAACGCAACGAATATGGTCCAGGGAAACCTCGCCCTTAAGCTCGAGACGCCTGCAGAACCCACTTTTACGGTTGTTCAGGGTGGCCGCTCCGGCTTTCAGCCTTTGACCGTAAAGCCTGCTCGCAATCAGCAGACTGTAGTCGCGCCGGCCCGCGTTGCCCTGAAGGTTCCGACGATTGTCGCCGTTGCCGTTGCGCTTACGCTCTTCTTTGTCCTCGCTACGTCGGTCTTTAGCGCTCGTCACGCCGCGTATGCCGAGTCCGTTTCCAACGTTACCTATGAGACCATTCGCGTTCAGCCTGGCGACTCTCTTTGGTCGCTTGCCGAGGAATATCCAATCGAAGGCCTTTCCACGCAAGAGACTTCCGACATGATCCGTAACGTCAATCATCTGGAGCATGGTTCGCTCGCCGCCGGTGCGCATCTTAAGGTTCCTGCTCGTTCGTAATCATTATCGCGCTGCGCATGGTACCCTTGTTATCGTTTAAGAGGAGGTACCATGCGCTGTCCCAAATGCGGCAAGGCACATACCCGCGTCGTTGATTCCCGTATGCAGGAGTCAAATAACACCATTAAGCGTCGTCGCGAATGTTGCTCGTGTAACTACCGCTTTACAACGTTCGAGCGATGTGAAGACCCAATCGAGGTCATTAAGTCAGACGGAACCAAGCAGCGGTTCGATCGCAATAAGCTGCTCGTCGGCTTGATGCGCGCCACCATCAAGCGCGATATCGACACTAAGAAGCTCAATGAGATTATCGACGATATCGAGGTCGAGCTGCGCTCTCGCACGCTGACGGCCGTCACGTCGCATGAGTTGGGTGACATGGTGCTCAAACGCTTGGCCAAGATCGACAAGGTGGCGTACATCCGCTTTGCCTCGGTCTACCGCGATTTCAAAGACGTCGATGAGTTTCTGCAAGAGCTCGACAAGCTAAGGTGATTCCATGTCCAACATTACCCTCAACATAAAGCGTCTCGATCCCACCGTCGAGCTTCCCAAATACGCCCATCCCACCGATGCCGGCTTGGATCTGCGCTCCAACGAGGACTGCGTCCTGAAGCCCTTCGAACGCCGTCTGGTCTCTACTGGGTTGGCCATCGCCCTGCCCGACGGCTACGCCGGCTTTGTCCAGCCCCGCAGCGGCTTGGCCATCAAGCAGGGCCTGTCTATAGTCAATACGCCGGGCCTCATCGACGCCCATTACCGAGGAGAACTCAAGGTTATCCTCATCAACCTGGATCCCTCCAACAACATCCAAATCAACAAAGGCGACCGCATAGCCCAACTCGTCATCCAAGAAGTCCCCACGGTCAACCTCATAGAAGTAGAAGAACTAGACGAAACCGACCGAGGCAAAGGAGGCTTCGGCTCCAGCGGCGTCGCCTAGGGACGCTCGTATCCCTCCCGCCCGGCGCATACCTATATCATTCCATGCTCAAACATTCTCGCTTCGCAGGGGCGCACGGATCCCGCTTTCGCCTGAGCCCCATACATATCATCCCGTGCTCAAACATTCTCGCTTCGCTGCGAAACTGCGCGCGGGACGATATGTATGGGGCTCAGGCGAAAGGGCTACATGCTTGACATAAAACAATCTTTCTAGTTAGCCGATGCGATAAAGGGATGCCTCCTTCGTCGCATCGGCTAACTCTATTTATATTTTCCTGTTTTACCTTTGCAGGTTCTAATGGAGGGGATACCGAATTAGCTGCTAGTAAGTAAACGTAGCTGCTCAGCGGGAGCCGCCCATATATCGTTCCACGCGCAGTTTCGCAGCGAAGCGAGAATGTTTGAGCATGGAATGATATAAGGGCGGCTCCGGCAGAGCGGCGGACATTCGACTAGCGGATATGCGCTGGTTTTTCGCCCCAGTAGAAGCGGCAGAAGGCTCGTTTGCGCTTTTGGGGTTTGCCGGTTAGCTCCATGGTTGCGATGGCGATGTCCTCCGCTGCGCGTGGACGGCGCAGGACTTCGCCGTTGATGAGTAGGGCTTTGAGCGACTCAGGGTGGTCGTGCAGGTGACGAAGCGTCACGATGAGTTCTCGTGCGGTGGTGACATGCATGCTGGCGCCCATGCCGGTGAGCATCGTGGTGTTGGCCTTTTCCTGGCCATAGGACTTGCCCAGCAGGATCATCGGCAGATGTGCGCATAGGCACTCGGTGACGGTGAGCCCGCCCGACTTGAGGATTGCCAGGTCGCAGCCGTGCATGAGGGCCGCCATGTCATCCACGTAGTCCAGAACTGTGACGTTTTCGAGCTTCATGGCGTCGAAGAGCGTTTTGAGTCGGGTGGCGTATTCCTTATCCTTGCCCGGCAAAAAGACAAAATGCATGTCCTCAAAGCTGCGTAAGAAGGGGAGCGTGTGGTCCATTGCGGCACGGAAACGCACGTATGGTTGGGGCAAACTGGCGCCGGCCATCACCAATACGACGGTTTTGTCTATGGGGAGATTGAACTTGCTGAGCTCATCTTCGCGTTTGTAATCGGTATCGAAACCGGCACGAATGGGGATGCCCGTTATGCGGATCTTTGACTCGGGAACCTTGCGTGGGCGCAGCGTTTCGGCCATAAATTCGTTGGCAACACAGAATAGATCGGTGTCCTTGTGGGGCCACCAGCCCTCGACTTCGTAGTCGGTCGGTACGCAGATGACCGGATAATCGATACCCGTGATTACGCGGGCACCCACGGCAACATTGGCTGCTGTGATGTGCGTTGCGACCACCGCTATAGGCCTGCGGCGACGAATATATTCGTTGAAGGCGGGGAACATAATTCGCGACCATGCTGTGCCGCCGCCCCAGAGCAGATGTCCCGTAAGCGTATATCGCCAGGTCAGGTCGTAAATGGGGCGTGTGGCTCCCGTAAAAGAAGCCGCGGTCTTATTGCCGTCGAATTTAATACGTCCAAAATCAAGGATATCGAGCACTTCAATTTCAACATCCTCAGGGATTCCCTTGGTGCCGCGGATAAGGTCAAATGCTTGTGCAATCGCGTTGGCGGCGGCTTTGTGGCCCGATCCAACCGATGCGTGCACAATGGTTACCAGGGATTTTTGTGCAGGTGAAACGGTCATTTGCTCCGGTTGGGGAGTGGCTTGCATGGGCAGGGGAGCGCTATTGCCCGTCTGCGTTTGATCCATCGATAACTCCCCTTCAGCTTTGTTACGCGATTTAACATTGTAGTGCATGAGTGTCATGTTCACGTAAATTTGGGTATGAGCGCAAAGAACGTCAATGTATCGACGAGAGGATATTCCATGACTACCGATCAGCCGATTGATGTTGCGATTATCGGTGGAGGCCCCGCGGGCTATGCTGCCGCCATTTACACTGCGCGTGCCAACCTGACGACGACTGTGATTGAGCAGGGTATGTCGGGTGGACAGATCGCCACGACCAATGAAGTCGAGAACTATCCGGGCATTCCGCTCTTGAGTGGCGCCGAACTCGGCGAGCGTTTTCAGCAGCATGCAGAGGGCTTGGGAGCTCAGGTCGCATGGAGCATGGTTACGGGTATCGATTACGATGCCGATGCAGCGCTGTTTACGGTGCATCACGATATAGGCGATACGCTGGCCTCGAGCGTTATCGCTTGCATGGGTGCCACGCCGCGATCTGCTGGTTTCGCTGGCGAGGATACGTATCGCGGTCGTGGCGTTTCGTATTGCGCGACGTGTGACGGCATGTTCTTCCGTGGCAAGCAGGTTTTTGTCATTGGCGGCGGCAATGCTGCCTGTGAGGAAGCCCTGTTCTTGTCAGAAATCGCCAGCAGCGTGACCATCGTCTTGCGTCGCGATCAGTTCCGTGCACCTGATGGTGTTGTTCAGAAGGTACTCGAAAAGGACAATATTACAGTTAGGTACCAAACTAGTATTGTTGAACTTTCTGGTGAAGCGATGCCAACGACGATTGCCTTTAAGGACAATGCATCTGGGGAAATTCATACCGAGTCATTTGAGCCCGGCTCTTTCGGCATCTTTGTCTATACCGGGACGCAACCCCATACCGAACTTGTCGAGCATCTAGTCGATCTGGCGCCTGATGGCGGCATTCTGACTGATGAATCCATGGCGACCCGCACGCCAGGTCTATTTGCCGCTGGCGATATCCGTTCCAAGCGTTTGCGCCAGGTTGTGACCGCGGTTTCTGACGGAGCCATAGCGGCAACCAGCGCATACGCATTCCTCCGTAGATAAGTACGATAATATATCTTATGTAAGGTTGTTATCTATTAACTAAATGGCGGGACGATGCATCAGTGCACTGTCCCGCCATTTTTCTTGCCGGCTATATGGTATGCAAAACTAGATAACCTAGAATACAATATAGAAAATGAACGGAGGACCTTTATGAACCACGTTAAACACGTTATTCCGATGTCTGATTCGTCGGTCAGCATTAAGCCTGAGGATATTCAGCCCACTGTGCTGCCCCTGTCTCTTATACACATCTCCGAGCCCACGAGACCGTACTAGATCT
>CABSMZ010000084.1 GCA_902478875.1 uncultured Collinsella sp. | reverse complement strand
ACCGCAGGAAGCTTGGATACGCCTAGGCGCGGTCCAAGAAATCGTCCGCACCCCCAAATCGGCATCTAAGCCATAAAACAGGAACTATTCCACCGCAACTGCCAAGGGTCCCGCTCCAAATTAGCTGCCCACACATGCAAAAGGAGGCCTCCGCGGCGATGCGGAGGCCTCCTTTTTTGTGCACGGTGTACTTTTGAGTGTGCAGGTGGGGGAGTTGTTACTCCTCGACGATCTCGGTGATCGCGCCGGCGGGGCAAGCGTCCTGGCAAGCGCCACAGGCGACGCAGGAATCCTCGTCAGCGACGGTAGCGACGTCCTGGAGCTCCAGAACGCCAGCGGGGCAGGAGTCGACGCAAACGCCACAAGCGATGCACTCGTCGGCATCAATTACGGGATGAGCCATGGTAGTTTCCTCTCTGTTGACCGACGCTACAGGCGATGCGCGTCGGTTTGATTCGGGCACAAACATACCACGGGAGCGACCGTTTGCAATACCCTCTGACCGGCATCTTCATACCGTTCGCCGAGTATGCCAAGGTTTACTAAAAAATGCGCAGGTGGGGCCGTTGAGCTGCGCAAATGTTAGCTAAAGGTGACTTGAAATATAGGGCGATTGAACGTGCTTGCGGAAACCGCATCCCATTATTTTGTCGAAAAACGGGTTGCAGTTTCCGGTTAGGCCCGCTAGCGGAAAATGCGAGCCAGTATCAGCTCTCAAAACGGGACGAGCTTTCCGCAAGGCGGCCCCAGGCACCCCCCGGACGCAAACCTCAGCCATCTCTACATAGATCTCGATAGATTTGCCGAGAACTCAATCAGCGCATCTACCTGCGCATTTAAGAACCTAAACTCTCGGCAATAAGAAATCTTATATGAATTGACTTAGATTTTGTATATTCCGGCCCATAAGGGGATACACTACATCCTGAAAGACAAGCCGAAACACCGCTCGGCAGACCGCCGAGTCGGTGCAAACGCACAAGAGAGAGGGAATTTCTAATGAGTAAGATTCTTGGTATCGACCTTGGTACTACTAACTCCGCTATGGCCGTTCTCGAGGGCGGTTCTCCGACCATTATCGTGAACGCCGAGGGCGACCGCACCACCCCGTCCGTCGTGGGCTTCCGTGCCGACGGCGACCGCGTCGTGGGTAAGGCCGCTAAGAACCAGGCTGTCACCAACCCCAAGAACACCGTGTTCTCCATCAAGCGCTTCATGGGCCGCAAGTACTCCGAGTGCACCTCCGAGATCAAGACCGTGCCGTACGAGGTCAAGGAGGGCCAGGGTGGCCGTGCCGTCGTCGACATCGAGGGCAAGGATTACACCGCCGAGCAGGTGAGCGCCATGACGCTCGCCAAGATGAAGGCCGACGCCGAGAAGTATCTGGGCGAGACTGTCACCGACGCCGTCATCACCGTCCCGGCCTACTTCAACGACGCCCAGCGTCAGGCCACCAAGGACGCCGGTAAGATCGCCGGCCTCAACGTCAAGCGTATCGTCAACGAGCCGACCGCTGCTGCCCTGGCCTATGGCCTGGACAAGCAGGGCACCGACCAGCGCATCCTGGTCTTCGACCTGGGTGGCGGCACCTTTGACGTCTCCATCCTCGACCTCGCCGACGGCGTGTTTGAGGTTCTGTCCACCTCGGGCGACAACCACCTGGGCGGCGACGACTGGGATCAGCGCGTCATCGATTGGATGGCCGATAAGTTCCAGCAGGAGAACGGTGTCGACCTGCGTCAGGACCCCATGGCCCTGCAGCGTCTGAAGGAGGCCGCCGAGAACGCCAAGAAGGAGCTCTCCGCCGCCCAGCAGACCACCATCAACCTGCCGTTCATTACCATGAACCAGTCCGGCCCGCTGCACCTCAACTACACGCTGACCCGCGCCGAGTTCGAGAAGATCACCCGCGACCTGCTCGAGCGCTGCAAGCAGCCTGTCACCAACGCCCTGCGCGACGCCAAGCTTAAGCTCTCCGATCTGACCGAGGTCATCCTCGTCGGCGGCTCCACCCGTATGCCCGCCGTCCAGGAGCTCGTCAAGACCATGACCGGCAAGCAGCCCAACATGTCCGTGAACCCCGACGAGGTCGTTGCCGACGGCGCTGCCGTCCAGGGCGGCGTGCTCACCGGCGACGTCGAGGGCATCCTGCTGCTCGACGTTACCCCGCTGTCGCTGGGCGTCGAGACCATGGGCGGCATCATGACCAAGATGATCGACCGCAACACCACGATCCCGACCTCCAAGACCGAGGTCTACTCCACCGCTGCCGACAACCAGACCAGCGTCGAGATCAACGTGCTCCAGGGCGAGCGCGAGCTTGCCCGCGACAACAAGTCGCTCGGTAAGTTCCAGCTGACCGGTATCCCGGCTGCCCGCCGCGGCGTGCCGCAGATCGAGGTCACCTTCGACATCGACGCCAACGGCATCGTCAAGGTCTCCGCTAAGGACAAGGGCACCGGCAAGGAGCAGCAGATCACCATTTCTGGCTCCACCGCTCTGTCCGACGACGAGGTCGATCGTATGGTCAAGGACGCCGAGGCTCATGCCGAGGAGGACAAGAAGCAGAAGGAAGAGGTCGAGGTCCGCAACCAGACCGACAGCCTGTGCTACTCCACCGAGCAGACCCTCAACGAGTTGGGCGACAAGGTTTCCGCCGACGTGAAGTCCAAGGCCGAGGCCGCTATCGCCGACGCCAAGAAGGCGCTCGAGGGCTCTGACGTCGAGGCCATCAAGGCCGCCGGCGAGTCCCTGCAGTCCGTGGCCTACGAGCTGGCCCAGGTTGTCTACGCCGACGCTCAGCAGCAGACCGACGGTGCCGCCGGTGCCCAGCCTGCCGACGATGATGTTGTCGACGCCGACTACGAGGTTGTGGACGACGAGGACAAGTAATCATGTCCGCTCGTAAAGCTCGCACGGAGGCGGCCGCCGTTGGTGCCGCCCCCGTTGACTCTGAGGAGAAGGACGTGAAGATTCCCGTAGAGGCCGCAGACGTTACCGAGGCCAACGAGGCCCCGGCCGCCGAGGCTGCCGAGAACCAAGTAGAGGATTCCAACAAGGAGGCGACGATGACCGAGGACGAGATGGTGGAAGCCGCTATCCGCGCCGGTGAGGAAGCCGCCGACAACGACTTTAAGCTCAAGTTCGAGCAGGCTCAGAAAGAGCTTGCCGACGTGCGCAACGAGCTCGATGCTGCGGCAGAGGCTCAGAAGGCCGCCGAGGACAAGGCAAAGGACGCCACCGAGCGCACCGCCCGTCTGCAGGCCGACTGGGAGAACTTCCGTCGCCGCACCGCCAACGAGCGTATCGCCGAGCGCGAGCGCGCGACCGAGAAGCTCGTCACTGCGCTGCTGCCGGTGGTCGACGATATCGAGCGTGCGATCGACCACGCCCGCAGTCAGGAGCTTGCCGACGACTTTAAGCAGTTCGTCGACGGCGTCGACGCGGTGCATGCCAAGCTGCTCGACGTGTTTGCGCATGAGGGCGTTGAGCCCATCGACCCCAAGGGCGAAGCGTTTGATCCGCTCGAGCATCAGGCTGTGGGTCGCGTCGAGGACGCATCGCAGTACGACGAGACCGTCAACGACGTGTACCAGAAGGGCTACCGCATGGCGGACCGCATCCTGCGTTCCGCGATGGTGACGGTGACCTACGGTGGCGAGAAGCGCCCCGCACCGGAGCCCGAAGCGGCGCCCGAGGATGCTGCGGCCGATACGGCCGAGAGCACCGAGGAGTAATTGAGAAGGGCCCCGGGGCAACACCCGGGGCCCTTTCTGGCCTAGTGCCATATGAAAGCATGAACCGCCGCCCGCTGGGCGACGGATGAAACAGGAGAGGAGCTACGATGGCTGCAGGCAAAACCTTCTATGACATCCTGGGCGTATCCAAGAGCGCCTCCGACAAAGAGATCAAGAGCGCGTTTCGCAAGCTCGCGCAAAAATATCACCCCGATGCCGGCGGTGACGAGGCCAAGTTCAAGGAGATCAGCGAGGCCTACGAGACGCTTTCGGACGAGAAGAAGCGCAAAGAGTACGACCAGATGCTCATGTTTGGCGGCATGCCGGGCGCGGGCGGCGCGTATGGCGGCGGCTACGGTGCCGGCGCGGGTGCCAGCGGCTGGGGCGACATCTTCGACAGCATCTTTAGCGGCAACGGCGCCTGGGGCAGCGATTGGGGCTCGGGCTTTGCCGGGGCTGCGGGCGCTGCCGGTGCCGGCGCGGGTCGCAGCCGTGCTCGCAAGGGCGGCGACCTGTCGCTGACCGTCGATGTGACGGCCGAGGACGCGTTTCGCGGCGTGACGCACAAGGTCACCTATCGCATTCCCTCGACAGGCGAGCAGCAGACCATCACGGTCTCGGTGCCCGCGGGCGCGGTCGACGGCGGCAAGCTACGCTACAAGCGTCGCGGCGAGTATGGCGTTGCCGGCGGCGAGCGCGGCGACCTGGTCGTGACCACGCATGTGGAGGAGCACCCGCTGTTTAAGCGTAAAGGTGCCGACGTGACCATGGAGGTACCGGTCTCGGTCTACGAGGCGGCGCTCGGCTGCACGGTGGACGTGCCTACGCCCGGCGGTGCGACGGTCCGTTTGAAAGTGCCCGCGGGTACCCAGACGGGCAAGAAGTTCCGCTTTAAGGAGATGGGAGCGCCCGACGTTAAGCACCGTGGCCGTACGGGCGCGCTGCTCGTCGAGATCAAGGTGCAGGTCCCCACGAACCTATCCGATGACGAGCGCGATGCCATGACCAAGCTGCGCGAGGCCGACACGCGCGACTATCGCGAGAAGGTCAACCGTTACAAGGCGACGTACTAGGGCGGTCGTGGCGCACGCCCGCGCCCGCGGGCTTATGATGGACGATAACGAGACGGAAAGGGGTCAGGTAGCATGGCCGAGGACAATAGGAACAAACCGCTGTACATGATCAGCGTGGCGGCCGAGCTGACCGGCATGCACCCGCAGACTCTGCGCGTCTACGAGTCCAAGGGCCTGGTGAATCCTCAGCGCTCGGGCGGTAATACGCGCCTGTATTCGCGTGCCGATATCGAGCGCCTGGAACTCATCAATCAACTGACCGACGAGGGCATCAACCTTGCCGGTGTGGTGCGTATCCTCGATATGAAGGAGCGCGCCGAGGAACGCGAGCGCGAGAACGAGAAGCTCCGTGCCCGCGTACGCCAACTCGAGGATGAGCTGCACGAGTACAAGATGCAGAAGAAGATCACCGCCCTTGCCCCGCGCGACGGCTCGGTTAACCCCGAGCAAGTCATGCGCAAGCTGCTAGGTACGGGTAGCGACCTATAGCTCCGCCGACGCTGCCGGGCACTCATTGGGGACAGACTTAAATGAGTGCCCGCAGAATGAGAGTGGATAATCTCCCGTTTTTGGCCTGTTTGCAGGCTCAAAGTGGGAGATTATCCACTCTCGTCATTTCGGCGTCTAAGTCTGCCCCCGGCACCCAACTCGTTCTTTGCTTTACTGAGATAAAGTGAACGTGCAGATTCGTAACCCACTCGCAACCGTTCTATGGCACGATATTGAACGAATGTATGCTATGCGCCCAAATCGTTTTGGGCAGAGTGGGAGACAGTATGGTCAAGCTGTACGAGGACGGCATCTACCTGCGCGGCGGCAGCGAGGTTGTGCCTGCGGCCGAGGCTGCCGAGCGCGGTATTACGCAGACGCCCGAGGATGCCAAGCGCGGCACCATCGCGTATTCGATCCTCCAGGCACACAATACGTCCGGAGATCCCGAGGCACTCAAGATTCGCTTCGACGCCATGGCGAGCCACGACATCACCTTTGTCGGCATCATCCAGACGGCGCGCGCCTCGGGCATGGAGCAGTTCCCGCTGCCTTACGTGCTCACCAACTGCCATAATTCGCTGTGCGCCGTGGGCGGCACCATCAACGAGGACGACCACGTCTTTGGCCTCTCGGCCGCAAAGAAGTACGGTGGCATCTTCGTTCCGCCGCATATCGCCGTTATCCACTCCTTTATGCGTGAGAACTTCGCGGGCTGCGGCAAGATGATCCTGGGTTCCGACTCGCACACCCGCTACGGCGCTCTGGGCACTATGGCCGTGGGCGAGGGCGGCGGCGAGCTGGCAAAGCAACTGCTGCGCGACACCTACGACGTCGCCTATCCCGGCGTCGTCGCCATCTACCTCACGGGTGCCCCGCGCCCCGGCGTCGGCCCGCACGATGTGGCGCTCGCCATCATCCGCGCTGTCTTTGCCAAGGGCTACGTCAAGAACAAGGTCATGGAGTTTGTGGGCCCCGGCATCGCGAGCATGACGACCGACTACCGCAACGGCGTCGACGTCATGACCACCGAGACCACCTGTCTGTCGAGCATCTGGGCCACCGACGAGGACACGCACGCATTCCTGGCCATGCACGGCCGCGGCGACGACTACCGCGAGCTCAAGCCTGCCGATGTTGCCTACTACGACGGCTGCGTCGAGGTCGACTTGTCGAGCATCAAGCCCATGATTGCGCTGCCGTTCCATCCTTCCAACGGCTTTGAGATTGACGAGCTCAACGAGAACCTCGAGGACATCCTTCACGAGGTGGAGCTCGAGGCCGCTAAGATCGGCGAGGGCAAGACGCACTTTAGCCTGCTCGACAAGATCGTCGACGGCAAGCTGCACGTGCAGCAGGGCGTTATCGCCGGCTGCTCGGGCGGCAACTACGACTCCGTGGTCCAGGCTGCCCGCGTGCTCAAGGGCGCCAACACCGGCTGCGGCGAGTTCTCGCTGTCGGTCTATCCCACGAGCCAGCCCGTGGCACTCGAGCTTACACGCCGCGGCTATATCTACGACCTTATGGAGGCCGGCGCGATCGTGCGCACGGCATTCTGCGGCCCGTGCTTCGGTGCCGGCGACGCGCCCGCCAACAACGGCCTGTCGATCCGCCACACTACGCGCAACTTCCCCAACCGCGAGGGCTCCAAGCCGGGCAATGGCCAGCTGAGCGCCGTGGCTCTGATGGACGCCCGTTCCATTGCGGCGACGGCTGCCAACGGCGGCATCCTGACGCCGGCGACCGACCTGCCCGAGGACACCTGGGACGAGGCTTGCGAGTACACCTTCGACGACGCGCCGTACAAGAAGCGCGTGTACTGGGGCTTTGGCAAGGCGGAGCCTGCCGACGAGCTGGTCGAGGGTCCCAACATCAAGCCGTGGCCCGCGATGGAGCCGCTCGGCGACGACATCCTGCTCAAGGTGTGTTCCAAGATCATGGACCCGGTCACCACGACCGACGAGCTCATTCCCTCGGGGGAGACGAGCTCCTTCCGCTCCAATCCGCTGGGCCTGGCCGAGTTTACGCTCAGCCGCCGCGACCCGGCCTACGTGGGCCGTTCCAAGGAGGTCGACGCCGTGGAGAAGCGCCGCGTTGCTGGCGAGTCCGCGGGCGACCTGGCGGCGCTCGATGCCGAGCTTGCCGGCGTGTTTGAGGCACTGGCGGGCGCGGGCGTCGCGGCCGATGCCAAGGCGACAGAATACGGCTCCATGCTCTATGCCAAGAAGCCCGGTGACGGTTCCGCTCGCGAGCAGGCCGCGAGCTGCCAGCGCGTGATCGGCGGCCTAGCCAACATCGTTCACGAGTACGCCACCAAGCGCTATCGCTCCAACGTGATGAACTGGGGCATGGTGCCCTTCCAGATGGAGACGGAGCC
Source organism: uncultured Collinsella sp. (assembly GCA_902478875.1). GTDB lineage: Bacteria > Actinomycetota > Coriobacteriia > Coriobacteriales > Coriobacteriaceae > Collinsella. Next base: position 442 of record CABSMZ010000084.1, on the reverse strand, counting down.
CAACTTTGAGGTGGGCGACTACGTCTTTGTGCCGGGTATCCGTGCCGCGCTCGATGGCGACCTCAAGAACATCGCCGCCTACGTGGTGCGCGCCGACGGTGCGGTCGAGCAGATTGAGCTCTACATTGCCGATATGACGGCCGAGGAGCGTGCCATCGTCAAGGCCGGCTGCCTCATCAACTACAACAAGTTCAAGGCCGCTGCCGAGTAACGCACTTAATTGTCCGCCCGGGGCTTACCCTTTCCCGCTCGCTCACGCGCTTCGCGAGGGTCGCGTTCGGGAAAGGGTAAGCCCCGGGCTACATTTCTGCGTTCTCGTTGGGTCTTGGGGGACGCTAATAAATAGACTTACTTGATGCCGCCCCTTTTTATTGGGGCGGCTTCTTTTTCAAGACTTTAGTCTGCTGGCCGCGCAGCGGCCAGCTTTAAACCACCCGCTACG